>JAEZAR010000062.1 GCA_023430425.1 Actinomycetes bacterium
ACTGAGAAAAGGCCCGTTGTCGTTAGGCGAGATCGGCCGCGGCGCGGACGCCGATGAGGCTGCATGCCGAGGATACTCGAATATTCGCTTTTTCGCGGCTCGAATGGCGCTAAACTCAACCGATGCCCTTTCGTGCCCTCGATCGCGTCCTGGTGGTTGCCTGCCTCATGGGTCTCCCTTGTTTCGCAGATGGGAAGCTGACCGGCTTCAATTACGATGAAACCAAAGTTCCCGCCTACACGCTGCCCGACCCGCTCTTGCTTGACGACGGCACGCCGGTGCACGACGCCGCCAGGTGGACGGCGCTGCGGCGACCCGAGCTGCTCGAGCACTTCGCGCGGGAGATCTACGGACGCACCCCGGGCGGACGCCCCGCCGCAATGCATTGGGCGGTAACTGCGATTGACCGAACCGCGTTCGGTGGGAGCGCCGTGCGCAAGGAGGTGCGTATTTGGTTTAGCGAAGGAAAGGAGGGACCGCGGATGGACCTGCTGATCTATCTTCCCCTTGGCGCCGACGGTCCGGTGCCGACATTTCTGGGTCTGAATTTCTATGGCAATCACACCGTGACGGAGGATCCCGCCGTGCCGCTTTCGACGGCGTGGATGCGCAATAATCCTGCGCTTGGCATCGTCGAGCACCGCGCGACGGAACGCTCACGCGGCGCGCACGCTAGCCGCTGGCAGGTGGAGGACGTGGTCGCCCGCGGCTACGCCACGGTCACCATCTATTGCGGTGACCTCAGTGAAGACCGCTCGGAGGGCTTGGTGCGCGATGTCGCCGCGCTTTTCGGCACCGGTGGCACCGACGGCCGGGCGCCGGACGCCTGGGGATCGATCGGGATCTGGGCTTGGGGGCTGAGCCGTGCGCTCGACTATCTTGAAACGGATGCCGACATCGACGCTAAGCGTGTTGCTGTGCACGGTCACTCCCGCCTCGGCAAGGCCGCGCTCTGGGCCGGCGCGCAGGACGAACGCTTCGCGATGGTCATCTCCAATGACTCCGGCTGCGGCGGCGCCGCCCTCAGCCGTCGCCGGTTCGGCGAGACGGTGCAACGCATCAACACATCCTACCCATTCTGGTTCGCCCGAAATTTTCGCGGCTACAATGGGCGCGAAGAGACTCTGCCGGTCGACCAACACCAGCTGATCGCACTCATTGCACCGCGGCCGGTGCACGTGGGCAGCGCTGAAGACGATGGATGGGCCGATCCGCGCGGCGAGTTCCTAGGGGCGAAACACGCCGAGCCAGTGTACGCGCTCTTCGGCCAGACCGGACTCGGCGTGGACGCGTGGCCCCCCGCGAACAAACCCCTGCTTGGCGACGGCCTCGCCTACCACCTCCGCACCGGCGGTCACGACATGACCGCCTACGACTGGGCCCGTTACCTCGATCACGCTGACCGGGTACTGATGGCACGCTAAAGGGTCACCATGAGCATGCGCCAATGCTTAGTATGCGGGTTGCGCAGGCTGTCGACTTAACAGCAGCAGCTGGCGGATCCCGGGCTGCCACACCCGGCAATGAAGAGCCCGTACATCTTCCCGATGCACGCGGGGCAGATCGCATGGGGCGACTCAAACTGACCACAGCGTTGCGAGCGGCGCCGGCCTTGAACGTTCCAACGCAATAGAGCATGAGCGGCGTCGGTTACGCACTGAACCAGTCTCTCATTGCGGTCCTGAAGGCGCTAAACCCAAAGATGAACAACACCATCGATGGAAGCAGGCCGATCATTGCCGCTGCCATCAGGATCGCCTGGGGGAGATGAAAGCTCCCTCCGAACAGAGCGGCCAGTTGCAGCGGCAATGTCCGGTTCGCGTCACTCTGCAGGATGAGCAGCGGAATCAAATGGGCATGCCAGGCCAGGACGAAAAGCAGGAAGCCTACCACCAGCAGATGCGGCCGGACCAGTGGAACCAAAGTTCGGAAGATGACCCACTCATTCGCGCCTTCGACACGGGCGGCCTCCGCCAGTTCATGCGGCACCTTCGACCAGACGCGTACAAAGAACAGGAGAGCGAGGCCGTTGACCAAGCCCGGCAAGACGACGCCGAGCGCATGATCGAACAGGCCGATGCGGTTCACCCAGTCGATCATCGGCAGACTGATCAGCTGCGGCGAAATCACCACCAGGGAGAATGCGCCTGCGGTCGCGAAGCGCCGAGCCCCGGAGGGCGCTGCCGCGACCGCGTAACCGGCTAACGCGGCGAGCATCGTGGCACCCAAAGCCTGCGTGGAGGCGATCAGCAACGAATTCCCCAACGCTTGAAGGAAGTCGAAATACTCGTTAGCAAATAATGCCTTGTAGTAGGCCCCCTGCCATCGTTCAGGCCAGAGCGATCGTCCGGCGAAAATCTCGCGGTTCGTTTTGAAACCCGCGAGCGCTATCCAGATTATCGGATAGAAAAAAACGAGAGCCGCCGCACTCAGACCGACGTTCAACCATGCACGTTGCCAGCCTGTCGACGTCACGGCTGAACCATGCGCTTTTGGACGAGGCGGGCAAGAGCTCCAAACAGCACTAT
>JAEZAR010000080.1 GCA_023430425.1 Actinomycetes bacterium
CCGCCCGCGCGCTCGAGCGCGCCCAGGTGGCGCGCGAGCGGCTGGACCCGGGGCCGGCGGGCCGGTGACGGCGGGGGGACCCCGGGGTGCGCCCCGATGCCCCGCCGGTGATGATGGCCCGGCGCCGACGGCGCCGACCTGGAGGGACACCGATGGACGACCACCGCTGGATCGAGATCGAGCGCGCCGAGGCCGGCGCCTTCGTCGCCCGCAACGCCCGCGGCGGCGAGCTGCGCACGTCGGGGGACGGGAGCGCCTCGTTCACCCCCGTCGAGCTGCTCCTCGTGGCGATCGCGGCGTGCTCGGCGGCGGACGTGGATGCGATCACCAGCCGCCGCGCGGAGCCGGACGAGCTCCGCGCCCGGGTGGACGCCCGGAAGGTGCGCGACGCGGACGGGAACATCCTGCGGGACATCGAGCTGACGTTCTCCGTCCGCTTCCCGGACGGGCCCGACGGCGACGCCGCCCGCGCCGCGCTGCCGCGGGCGGTCCAGACGTCGCACGAGCGCAGCTGCACGGTGTCCCGCACCGTCGAGGCCGGCGTGCCCATCCGCGTCCTCATGGACTGACGTCGCCCGCTGTCATCCCCCCGGGGGCCGTCGCGGCCGGGCTCGCCTTCGCGGTGGCCGCCGGCGCCGTCGAGGTGGCGACCCGGCTCGGTGCGACGCTGCACCTGCCCCCGGTCCGCGCCGGCGCGCCGGAACCGGTCGCCTGATCGCGCGGCGTGCGGTACGCATGGGCGATGCGCGCTGAGCAGGTGACCGAGGCCGTGACCTACCACGGCGAGGGTCCTGTGTGGTCGCCCACCTGGGGCGGCCTGAGGTTCGTCGACATGCTGGCGGGCGACGTCCTGACCCTGCTGCCGGACGGCGGCGTGCGGCGGATGCGGGTCGGCGAGGTGGCCGCGTTCGTGCGGCCCCGGAGCGCCGGTGGCTACGTCGTCGGCGTCGAGCGCGGCATCGGCCTCGCGGACGACGTCGACGCGCCGCCGACGCGGGTCGTGGAGCTGCTGGCGGGCCAGGACGCCCGGATGAACGAGGGGGGCTGCGACCCCGCGGGCAACCTCTGGGCCGGCTCGATGCGCTACGACCGTCGCGACGGCGGGGGACGCCTGTTCCGGGTCGACCCGGCGCTCGGGGTGGAGGTCGCCATCGACGCCGTGACGATCGCCAACGGCATCGCGTTCACCCCGGACGGGACGCGCGCCTACTTCGACGACACCACGGCCCGCCGCACCGACGTGTTCGACGTCGTCGAGGGACGGCTGACCCGCCGCCGCACGTTCCACGAGACCACCGACGGGTTCCCCGATGGCCTGACCCTGGACGCCGCCGGCAACGTGTGGGTCGCGATGTTCGGAGGTGGGCGGGTGCGCCGGCTCGCGCCGGACGGCGGGGTCACGGACGTGCTGCTCCCGGTCCGGCAGGTCACCGCGTGCGCCTTCGGGGGCGAGGACCTGCGCGACCTCTACGTCACGACCTCGAGGGAGGACCTGGACGATCCCGAGCCCGAGGCCGGGGCGCTGTTCCGGATCCGGACAGAGGTGCCGGGGCTGCCGGTGCTGCCCTACGCCGGCTGAGCCCCCAGCGCCTCCCAGGCGCTGCGCACCATGTCGTCCAGCGATGCCGTCGGGCGCCAGCCGAGGTCCCGTCGGGCCAGGTCGCCCGAGGCGACGATGCGCGGCGGGTCACCCGGCCGCCGGGGCGTCACGCGCGGCGTGAACGGACGCCCGGTCACCTGCGCCACGGCGTCGAGCACCTGCCGGACCGAGGTGCCCTCGCCCGCGCCGAGGTTGTACACGGGCTCGAGGACGGTGCCCGACGCCAGGGCCCGCGCCGCCGACACGTGGGCACCGGCGACCTCGGCGACGTGCACGTAGTCGCGCACGCACGTCCCGTCGGGCGTCGGGTAGTCGTCTCCGTTGATCTGCGGCGTCCGCCCGTCGGCCACGGCCTCCAGCACGAGCGGCATGAGGTTGTGCGGGCTCGTGTCGCGCAGCGCCGGGTCGCCCGAGCCCACGACGTTGAAGTACCGCAGCGACGTGTGCCGCAGCCCCGTCACGCGCGCGGCGTCACGCACCAGCCACTCCCCGACGAGCTTCGTCTCCCCGTAGGGCGACTCCGGCGCGGTGGGGGTGGCCTCGGTGACGAGGTCGACGTCGGGGGAGCCGTACACGGCCGCGGAGGAGGAGAAGACCAGGGCCGGCGTGCCCGCGCGCTCCATCGCCTGCAGCAGCGAGAGCGTCCCCACGACGTTCTGGTGGTAGGTGTGCAGCGGCCGGCGCACGCTCTCGCCCGCGTACTTGTAGGCGGCCAGGTGCACGACGCCGGTCGCGGCGTGCTCCCGCAGCGTCGCCTCGAGCCGGTCGGTCTCGGCGAGGGCGGCGCGCACGAACGGCACGCCGGCGGGCACGAACTCCGCGTGCCCGCTCGACAGGTCGTCCAGGACGACGACCCCGGCGCCGTCGGCGAGCAGCGCGCGCACGACGTGGGAGCCGATGTACCCGGCGCCGCCGGTGACCAGCCAGGTGCTCATGCGTCCTCCTCGGTGCCGGGGTCCACGGGCACGACGGCTCCGGCGGGCGAGCCGCGCCCCGCGGGCCCAGCGGGCGCCACGGGCCCCGCGGGCC
>JAEZAR010000090.1 GCA_023430425.1 Actinomycetes bacterium
GGGGGGCCCGCGACGAGCCGGGCGACGTCGTCGGGCGAGGCGGGGACGCCGACGGGGGTGTCCGCACCCACCCGGGCGGCTGCGGAGTCGGGCGCCTCCACGAGCACCCGCAGGTGCACGCCGAGCGCCGTCGCCGCGGGCGTCATCATCCGCGCGAGCTGCCCGCCGCCGACGACCGCCACGACCACCGTCATGACGGGCGAGCGTAACAACGCCGCACGGCCCGGCCCGCGGCCGCCCGGCCGGCGGACGGACGGGGCGGACGGAGGGTGGACCGACGGCCCACGGGGCGCCGACCGGACGGCGGTTACGCTGACCGGCATGCGGGAGCGGTTCTGGGAGCTCGTGCGCTTCGGCTCGGTCGGGGGCCTGGCGTACGTCGTCGACGCGGGCCTGTTCAACCTGCTCCGCTTCGGGCCGGGCGAGCTGCTCGGGCACAAGCCGCTCACCGCCAAGGTGGTCTCCGTCGCGGTCGCGACGGTGGTCGCCTGGCTCGGCAACCGCTACTGGACCTTCTCCACCCGCCGGACCGCCAACCGCACGCGCGAGTTCATCGGCTTCGCCCTCGCGAACGTCGTCGGGATGGTGATCGCGGTCGGGTGCCTGGCGGTGTCGCACTACGTGCTCGGCTACACCTCGCCCCTCGCGGACAACATCTCGGCGAACGGGGTCGGCCTGGTGCTCGGCACCGTCTTCCGGTACCTCGCCTACCGCGCGTTCGTGTTCACGGGCGATCCTGCGGCCACTGTCGCGCGCGCCCTCGGGCCGGCTCCCGGGCCGGCGACGGGACCGGCCGACGCCACCGGTGCGTCCGGTGCGGCGGACGCCGACGCCGCGTCAGCGGCGCGGACCTCCCCGACGCCGTCGCGGTGAGACGAGGGACCCCCGCGGCAGCACGACGTCGGGGTCCAGGGAGCGCGGCACCGCCGCGAGGAACACGGCGAAGACCGGCGGGCGCCGCTGCGCCAGCTCGAGCCGGCCGCCGTCGGCGGCGACGAGGTCGCGGGCCAGCGCGAGGCCCAGCCCCGTGCCCCGCCCCGAGGTGACCTCCCGCTCGAAGATGCGCGGGGCGAGCTCGTCGGGGACCCCGGGGCCCTCGTCGGCCACCTCGATGGCGACCGCTCCCGAGCCTGACGGGCGCGAGCGCACGGTCGTCGTCCCGCCGCCGTGCTTGAGCGAGTTCTCGATGAGCGTCGCGAGCACCTGCGCGAGCGGCCCCGGCGTCGCCAGCACGGCGACGACGTCCGTCGGGGGCTCGACGACCAGCCGTCGCCCGGCCCGCGCGAACGTGGGCGCCCACTCCTCGCGCTGCTGGTCCAGGACGTCGGCGAGGTGCACCGCCTCCGTGGTGCCCCCGTTGGCGCGCCGCGAGCGGGAGAGCAGGTCGTCCACCACGGTGACCAGGCGCTCGACCTGCTCGAGCGCGATGCGCGCCTCCTCCTTGACCTCGTCGGACCCGGAGGCCTCGATGATCTCCTCCAGGCGCATGGAGAGCGCCGTCAGGGGCGTGCGGAGCTGGTGGGACGCGTCCGAGGCGAACTGCCGCTCGGCCGCCAGTCGACCGGCGAGCCGATCGGCGCTGCGCACCAGCTCAGCGGCGACGAGGTCGATCTCCTCGACGCCGGACGCCTCCAGCCGCGGGCGGACCTGGCCCGAGCCGAGCTGCTCCGCGCTCGCCGCGAGGTAGACCAGGGGCGCCGCGAGCCGGCGGGCCTGCCACAGCGCCATCGCGATGCCCGCCCCGAACGCGACGGTCGCGGCCACGACGACCAGGGCCACCGCGCGGACCGTGCGCCACACGACGTCCCAGTACGAGATCGACATGATCACGACGCCGCCGGAGTCCGTGTTCACGACGGTGGTGTGGGACTGCCCCTCGATCGGCGTCCCCGCCGAGATGTGCGTCCCGTCCGGACCCGTCACGGAGACCGACACGGGGAGCTGGCCGTCCGCGCCGCCGACGTACGGCTCGAGCATGTCGTCGGTGAGCTCGCGCTCCGTCACGATCCGCGCCTCCACCTGGCGGCCCAGCGCGTTCGCCGAGTCGACGAGGTGGCGCACCTCGGTGTCACGGATGAGGCGCGCCCCGTAGAACGCGAGGGGGATGCCCAGGAGCACGACGGCGACCGTCACGGCCGCGATGGTCGCCTGGAGGACGCGCCGGCGCACGGCCGCTCAGCCTCAGCGCGACTCGAACCGGAAGCCCATCCCCCGCACCGTGGAGATGTAGCGGGGGTCACCGGCGTCGTCGCCGAGCTTGCGGCGCAACCAGGAGACGTGCATGTCGAGCGTCTTCGTGGACCCGGTCGGGTCGGAGTCCCACACCTCGCGCATGAGCTGGTCACGGGACACCACGGCACCCGCCTCGCGGACGAGCACCCGCAACAGCTCGAACTCCTTCGCGGTCAGGTGCAGCTCGCGCTCGCCCTGGAAGGCGCGGTGGGCGGCGAGGTCCATCCGGACGTCCTGCGCGGTCATCTCGTCCTCCTCGGCGCCGTCGGCCTGGCTGCGGCGCAGGAGCGCGCGCACCCGGGCGAGCAGCTCGGCGAGGCGGAAGGGCTTGGTGACGTAGTCGTCGGCGCCGGCGTCCAGGCCGACGACGAGGTCGACCTCGTCGGCCCGGGCCGTGAGGACGAGCACGGGCGTCGAGAGACCGTGGCTGCGGATCCACCGGGCCACGTCGAGCCCGTCCATGTCGGGCAGCCCGAGGTCGAGGATCACGAGGTCCGCCGAGGGGGCGCCGTCGATCCCGCCTTGACCAGTGTTTTGCGCGACGACGTCGTATCCCTCACGTCCGAGCGCACGAGCCAACGGTTCGGCAATGGTGGGGTCATCCTCGACCAGCAGGACCCGCGTCATGCGCCCATGCTGCCACAGCGCCGCCCGCGCCCGGGCGGCGCGTGCCGTCGTGGTGCCGGAGCCGTGCGGCGGGGCCGCCGTGTCGTCC
>JAEZAR010000104.1 GCA_023430425.1 Actinomycetes bacterium
GGGGGGCCCCGGGGGGGGGGGGGGGGGGGGGGGGGCGGCCTGGCCCCCCCCCCCGCGCCGGTCTCAGCGGCCCGAGGCCGACTCGACGGTGGCGGTGCGGCGCGTCCGCGTCGCGGAGACGGCCATGCCGGCGACGGCGAGCCCGACGACTGCGGCCAGCGCCCAGGCACCCGTGCCCGCGCCCTGCTCGGACGCGAGGCCGAGCTCACCGGACGGGACGCCGGCGGGCGCGGAGTGCAGGCCGCCGATGGTCTGCGCGGCGATCGCGAGGTTGTCGCCCTCGAGGCTGCCCCACGCGTAGACGATCGTGTTGACGCCCTCGCTCACGGTGACGTCGGTCGGCCCGAGCACCGGCTCGGTGGTCCCCGTCGCCGCGACGGCGGCGCTCACGGTGCCGGCCGGCAGGTTCAGCACCTGCTCGTCGGGGTTGGCGAGGTTGGTGATGACCGCGGTCCCGCCCGCGAGCACGTCCACGGCCGGCGCGGCGGCGACGTGCCGGACGGTGAGCCGGCCCTGGCCGGCCGCGGTCGAGGAGGTGTCGTTGGTGAACAGCGTGGCGGTCGGGGCGCCCTCGGCGTTCAGGTGCGCCACGGCGGTGTAGCTGCGGCCGGCCTCGAGGGGCAGGTCCACGGGGCCGATGGCGGGCGAGCTGGCGTCCGCGGCGTCCGCGGCCGTGATCGCCACGGTGTAGGTGCCGGCGGGCAGGTCGAGCGGACCGGCGAGGTCGCCGGGGGCGAAGTCGTCGAGCGTGCGCTCGCCGTTGACCCACACGTCCACGGTGAGGTCCGGGACGCCGTGCAGCACGGAGAGCGAGGCGCCGCTGGTGGCGGCCGAGGCGGGCAGGGCGGCGGCCAGTGCGAGGCCGGAGCCCGCGAGGGCGGCGGCGCCGACGGCGGCGATGGGACGGTTGCGCATTGGTGTCTCCTTCGACGGGCCCCTGAGGGCGAGAAGTGATTGACACCTCAACTACGGCGGCCACCCCTCGCCTGGATGCAGCCGGGTGCCACGAGTTTCGGACGGGCGAGCGCCAGGGCTTGCGGGGCGAGGCTGCCGCGGGGAGGGCCGCGTCCCCCGAGCGGGTGAACCCGACCGCTCGACGGGCGCACGCGCGCGACCTCGGTGATGATCGAACCAACGGCCCGGACGTCCGTCGTCCGGCAGACAAGGAGAGGGACGACCATGGGAATCGGAACCGGGATCTTCCTGATCGTCGTCGGCGCCATCCTCGCGTTCGGCATCGAGCCCGACGCCTGGAGCGTGGTGAACCTCAACGTGGTCGGGTACATCCTCATGATCGGCGGTCTCGTCGCCCTGATCCTGGCGCTGGTCTACAACCAGCAGCGTCAGCGGACCCACCACGTCGTCGAGCGGTACGACGACCGCTACCCGCCGCCCGCGGCCTGAGCGGTCAGCAGCCGCCGCACCGGTCCGGACGCTCACCGGTGCGGCCCGCCGGGACTCGGATACCCGGCGCCTGATCGGCCGAGGCGCGTGGCACTCCCCCGCCGCGCACCTCGGCCGATCCGCGTCCCCGGCGTGATCAGCGCAGCGCCGCGCCGGCCACCACCGCGGCGAGGTCGGCCGGCCGCGACAGCATCGGCCAGTGACCCGTGGGCAGGTCGACGTACTCCACGTGCGGGCAGTCCGCCAGCTCTGACGGGATGACCCCCGCACCGACCAGCTGGCGCAGCACCGGGGACGGGATGCTGGTGCAGACCGTCGTGACCGGCACCTCGAGCCGGCGGGGGTCGGTGACGCGCACGGGCGCCGTCGCGACACCCCCGGGCTGCGCGACGGCGCGCGCGCGGAAGGTCGCGCGTGCGTCGTCGTCGAGGCCCTCGGCGCTCGTCCGGGCCGCCTCGAGCTCGTCCCAGCCGGGCAGGGGGACGTCGACCCGGGGGTCGCCCTCCTGCAGCGCCGCGCCGTCGCGCAGCGGCCCGGAGTCGACGTAGACGACCCGACGCACGCGCTCGGGCCGCTGGTCGACGACCATCTGGACGACCGCGGCACCGCCGCTGTGGCCCACCAGGACGACGTCGCCGTCGAGCCCGTCCACGAGGTCCCGGACCGCGGTGACGTGGTCGTCGAGGGTGATCCCGGGGCGCGGGCCGTGCGCGGTCCCGGGCGCGCCGAGGCCGGGCAGGGTCACCGCGTGCGGCGTCAGGCCGGCGTCGCGCAGGCCCGGGAGGACGTCGTCCCACGCCCAGGCCCCGAGCCAGTACCCGGGGACGAGGACGACGTGCGTGGGGGAGGCGGGGTGCGAGGTCGGTGTCATGGACCCAGCCTCGATCCAGGTCGGTGACATCCCCCTGTCACCGATCTGTCATGAATCTGGCAGCATGACGTCCGTGAACCGCACCGACCGTCTCTTCGCGATCCGCGAGGAGCTCCGGCGCGCCGGGCGGACGGGCACCACCGGCGGCCGGCTCGCCCGCCTGTTCGAGGTGAGCGAGCGCACGATCAAGCGGGACATCAGCGCGCTCCAGCAGGCGGGCACACCCGTGTGGGCCCAGTCCGGCCCCGGCGGCGGCTACGTGCTCGACGCGTCCGCGACGCTGCCGGCGGTGAGCTTCACCCCGTCGCAGGCGGTCGCGGTGGCGGTCGCGCTGGCGTCCCTGCCCCCCGGCAGCCCGTTCGGGGTGGATGCGGTCGCCGCCCGGGCGAAGCTCTGGGACACCCTCGGCCAGCGGGACCGCGAGCGCGCCCGACG
>JAEZAR010000133.1 GCA_023430425.1 Actinomycetes bacterium
CCACCAGCGCCGTGCCGCTCGGGCTGCGCTCCGCCGCCACCCAGCCGGCCGACGCGGCCGCGACGAGCACCCCGGTGACGGTGCCGGACACCGAGTCCACCAGGCGCGTGCGCCCGTCCTGCCGGGCGAGCTCGTTGACGAACGCCAGGAGCACGGCCAGCGCGACGACGATCGGCAGCTCCCGCAGGAACGGCTGGCCCCGCGTGGCGGTGACCGCCACGACCGCGCCGGCACCGCCGAGCGCGATGACGACGGCCGAGCCGAGCACGTTGGGCAGGCCCAGCAGCAGCGGCCACCCTGCCGCGATCGCCAGGGCGAGCACGATCGAGGCGACGACGACGGGCAGCTCCCCCAGGTGCGCGAGCGCCTCGAGGCCGACGACGAACGACGCGACGCCCATGAGCGCGGCGAGCGCCGCGGTGAGCACCGCGCGGGTCGACGCCTCCATCACGCCACCGCCGACGGCTCGGCGCGGGCGGGAGCGGGGGCGGGCGCGGGCACGCACGCAGTGTTCCAGATGCGCGCACGGGGCGCCCGGACCGACGGGTGGCCTGGACAGCGCGTCCGGCGGGACGGCGGGGACGGTACCGTGGTCCGACAGCCGATCGCAGGAGGGCCCGCCGGTGGCAGACCTGTTGCTGCTGACACCCAGCGCCGGGGGCTCCGCTCAGGTGCTCCCGGCACTCGGGCTGCTCAACCACCGGGTCCGGGTGCTGCCGATGGAGCCGTCGGCGCTCCTGGACGCCCCCGATGCCGACGTCCTCCTGCTGGACGCACGCCGCGACCTCGCGGCGGCCCGCTCGACGTGTCGGCTGCTCCGCGCCACCGGGCTCACGGTGCCGCTGGTGCTCGTCCTCACCGAGGGTGGGCTCACGGTGGTCACTGCCGAGTGGGGCGCGGCGGACATCCTCCTCGAGCAGGCCTCACCCGCCGAGGTCGAGGCCCGGCTCCGCCTCGTGATGGAGCGGGGCGGCGCCGCCGACGAGGACGACCTCGCCGAGATCAGCTCCGGGGACCTCACCGTCGACGCGGGCGGGTACGTCGCCCGCGTCAAGGGCCGGCCCCTGGACCTCACCTACAAAGAGTTCGAGCTGCTCAAGTACCTCGCCCAGCACCCCGGACGCGTCTTCACCCGCGCCCAGCTCCTCCAGGAGGTCTGGGGCTACGACTACTACGGCGGGACGCGGACCGTGGACGTCCACGTCCGCCGGCTGCGCGCCAAGCTGGGGCCCGAGCACGAACAGCTCATCGGCACCGTCCGCAACGTCGGCTACCGCTTCGAGCCACCCCGCGAGCGGCGCGTCACGGCCGACGAGCAGACGACGACGCCCTCGCCGGCGGAGCAGCAGTGACGGCGTGGGGGCGTGCCCGGGCGCGCCTGGCCGGTCGGGGGCTGCTCTTCGGGCGCCTCTCAGCGGGATCCGAGCGGAACCTCCTCGACACCCTGCGCACCGAGAAGGCGGGCGGCGCGCTGCTGCTGCTCGGCGCCGTCGTCGCGCTCGGCTGGGCCAACTCGCCGTGGCGCGAGGGGTACCAGGCGGTGCGGGAGACCGTCGTCGGGCCGACGTGGATGCACCTGGACCTCTCGCTCGAGCACTGGGCCACCGACGGGCTCCTGACCGTCTTCTTCTTCGTCGTCGGGCTGGAGCTCAAGCGTGAGGTGGTCGCCGGGGAGCTGCGCCGGCCGGCCACCGCGATCGTGCCGATCGTCGCGGCGGTCGGCGGCATGCTCGTGCCCGCGGCCCTGTACACGGCCGTCAACGTGGCGTCGGCGGGCGGTGACCTGCGCGGCTGGGCCATCCCGACGGCGACGGACATCGCCTTCGCGGTCGCGGTGCTGGCCGTGGTCGGCCGGCACCTGCCGAACTCGCTGCGGGCGTTCCTGCTCACCCTGGCCGTGGTCGACGACCTGCTGGCCATCATCGTCATCGCCGTGTTCTACAGCGACGACATCGACCTCGGCTGGCTCGCCGCGTCCCTGGTGGCGTGCGCCGTCTTCGCGCTCCTGCTGCGGCGGCGGATCACCTCGCCCTGGCTCCTGCTGCCGCTGGCGCTGACGGCCTGGGTGCTCATGCACGCCTCGGGCGTCCACGCGACGATCGCCGGCGTGGTGCTCGGCTTCTGCGTGCCGGCGCTCACCCGGGACGGCGAGGCGGCCGAGTCGCTCGCGGAGCGGTTCGAGCACCGCTGGCGCCCGGTGTCGGCCGGGTTCGCGGTCCCGGTCTTCGCGCTGTTCGCCGCGGGGGTCGCGCTCGACCCGGCCAGCCTCGGCGACGCGCTCCGCGACCCGGTCGCCCAGGGCGTGGCGCTCGGCCTCGTGCTCGGCAAGCCCGTCGGCATCCTCGTCGCGACGTGGCTCGCCGCGAAGGCCACCCGGCTGCAGTTCTCCCGCGGGGTGAGCTGGGCGGACGTCACGGCCCTCGGGATGGTCGCCGGCATCGGGTTCACGGTTTCGCTGCTGATCGGGGCCCTGGCGTTCGGCGAGGGGTCGGAGCGGGACGACCACGTGCGGGCGGCGATCCTCGTCGCGTCGCTCGTCGCGGCCGTCGTCGGCGCCCTCCTGCTCCGCGCCCGGGACGCGTTCCACCGCGCGCTGGTCGAGCAGGCACCGCCCGAGGCGGTCCACCCGGCGGACCTCGAGCGGTAGGTTCGGCGGCGTGACCGACCCGTCCGCCGTCCTGCTGCCGGGGCCGTGGCGGCACCGGTTCGTCGCGGCGAACGCCGCGCGGTTCCACGTGGCCGAGGCGGAGGCCGCCCCGGGTGCAGGCCCGCTCGTGGTCCTGCTGCACGGCTTCCCGCAGATGTGGTGGGCCTGGCGCGGCCCGCTCACGGCGCTCGGCGCCGCGGGCTACCGGGCGGTGGCGATGGACGTCCGCGGCACGGGCGCGTCCGACAAGCCGCCGAGCGGGTACGACATGCCCACGCTGACCCGCGACGTCGCCGGGGTGATCCGGTCCCTCGGCGCGCAGGAGGCCGTCGTCGTCGGGCACGGGGTGGGCGGGGCGGTCGCCTGGTCGATGCCGGCGCTGCAGCCCGAGGTGACGCGCGCGGTCGCCGCCTTCTCGGCGCTGCACCCGCTGCACGTGCACACCAGCGCCGTCGTCCGCGCGATGCTGCGGCGCACGACGGCGCGCCGTCTGGCCTTCGCCCAGCTCCCCTACTTCCCGGAGCGGCAGATGGTGCGGGGCGACCTCGTCGCCCGGGTCCTGGCCGACTGGGGCGCCCCCGGGTGGCCGGACGCCGACGCCGACGCAGAGCTCGTGGAGACCTACCGCGCGGCCGCCCGGGTGCCGTTCGCCGCCCACAGCGCGATGGAGATCCTGCGCTGGCTGGTCCGGTCCACGCCGCGCGTCGACGGTCAGCGGTACCTCGCGGCGCTGCGCGCGCCGATCCAGGTGCCCGTGCTGCAGGTGCACGGCTCCGCGGACCGCGCCGTCCCGGTGGGCCTGGCGAGCTGGGGCAACGGCCGGCCCTACCGCTTCGAGACGGTGCCCGACGCCGGCCACTTCCTCCCGGAGGAGGCCCCGGACGCGAGCGCCGAGCTCCTGCTCGACTGGCTCTCGTCGCTCTAGCCGCCGACGGCGGGGTCCTCGGGCGCCTGCGCGTCCCCGGACGGGCCGTCCGCACGGCCCCCGGCGTCGGCCGCCGCCGGGCCGGGCGGTCGCGGTGACCGGGAGGGCCCGTCCTTGACGAGCCGGGCGGCCGCCACGGGGTCGGTCTCGCCGATGCCGTAGGAGGGGCACAGGCGGGCCAGGGGGCACGCGCCGCACGCGGGCCGGCGGGCGTGGCACGTGCGCCGGCCGTGGATGATGACGCGGTGGCTGAACATTGTCCAGTCACGCCGGGGGATCATCGCGCACAGCTCGGCCTCGACCGCGACCGGGTCCTCGCTCGCGGTGAGCCCGAGCCGCCGGGTGACCCGCAGCACGTGCGTGTCGACGGGCAGCCCGGGGACGCCGAAGGCGTTGCCGAGCACGACGTTCGCCGTCTTGCGGCCGACGCCCGGCAGGGTGACCAGGTCCGCCATGCGGCGGGGCACCTCGCCACCGAACCGCTCGACGAGCTCGGCGCCGAGCCCGATGAGCGCCTGCGTCTTGGCTCGGAAGAAGCCCGTCGGCCGGACGAGCTCCTCCATCTCGGCCCGGTCGGCCGCCGCGTACGCCGCCGCGTCGGGGTACCGCGCGAAGAGCGCGGGCGTGACCTGGTTGACGCGTACGTCCGTGGACTGCGCGGACAGGATCGTCGCGACGAGGAGCTCCAGCGGTGTCGTGAAGTCCAGCTCGATGACGGCGTCGGGGTACCGCAGGGCCAGCGTGCGGTCGATCCGCCGGGCGCGACGGGTGCGGGCGAGGGCGGACTCCACACCGGCCAGCCTAGGTCCGCCCGCCGACGCCCGGCCGCGGCCGGCACCCCTGGGAGGCACGTCGGCCTGTCGCGCACGTGTCACGGGGACGTCACCGGGACGTGAAACGTCCCAACCGGTGGACACGTTCCCACATGTGAACCTTCACACCTGCGCCGATGGGGTGAACGTGCGCCCGCGGCCTCAAGGTCGAGATCAACTCCGCCGAATGTGCAGGTGAGCGAGGCGACCGGCGCCCCGCAGGCGGGAAGCAGATCTCATGACGGTCGCGCAGGTGAGCCAGCGACGGGCGGGCCACGGCCCGGACGCCCGGGCCGCACGACGTGCGCTGCGCGCCGAGAAGGCCCAGCTGCTGCGCTGGCGGCGGCTCCTGCGCGCCCGCCTCGACCTCGCGGTCGCCGGCTACGCCCCGCCCGACACCCTGGGCGCGATGAGCTGGGACATCCTGCCCGAGGCCCAGCTCTCGCTGCCGCACCCCCAGCAGCTCCTGGCCCTGGTGCGGCTGTGCCCCGACGACGACCAGGTGGCCCTCATGCAGCGGCTGCGCGACCTGGACCGTCAGCTCGCGGAGTACGAGGACCACCTCGACTCGGCCCTCGAGGACTCCACCCAGCAGATCGTCGGCGCCCTGGCCGCGCACGAGCCGCACGCACACGCTCGCTGACCGTCGGGGCATGGGGCAGGATGGTCGCTGGGCGGTCCGCCGCCCCGACCCTGGTGCGCCGCACCGCCTGTCGACCAGCGAGGACGGTGACGTGGACGACGTCGTGCTCTCCGCGCCCCTCTTCGCGGGCATCGACTCCGAGGCCGCCCGGGCGCTCGTCGCGTCCATGACGCGGGTGGACCTGCCGCGCGGCACGGCGCTGTTCCACGAGGGTGAGCCCGGCGACCGCCTCTACGTCATCGGGGCGGGCAAGGTGAAGCTGGGCCGCCGCTCGGCCGACGGTCGCGAGAACCTGCTCTCCGTCCTCGGGCCCGGGGAGATGTTCGGGGAGCTGTCCCTGTTCGACCCGGGCCCCCGCACGGCGACGGCCACGGCGGTCGCCGACGCGCAGCTGCGCGAGCTCACCCACGACGAGGCGATCGAGTGGATCGAGCACCACCCCGCGGTCGCCAAGCACCTGCTCAGCGCTCTCGCACGCCGCCTGCGGCGCACCAACGAGGCGCTCGCGGACCTGGTCTTCTCGGACGTGCCCGGCCGGGTCGCCAAGGCGCTCCTGGACCTGTCGACCCGGTTCGGCCAGCCCGTCGACGACGGGATGCGGGTCGCGCACGACCTCACCCAGGAGGAGCTCGCGCAGCTCGTCGGCGCCTCACGCGAGACCGTCAACAAGGCCCTGGCCGACTTCGCGACCCGCGGCTGGGTGCGGCGCGAGGGCCGCGCCGTCGTCCTGCTCGACCTGCCCCGCCTGGAGCGCCGGGCCCGCTGACCCGCGTCCGGCCCCGGCGGGTCAGCCGAGCTCGACCACCAGCTCGATCTCGACCGGGGCGTCCAGCGGCAGGACCGCCACCCCGACGGCGCTGCGCGCGTGCACGCCCGCGTCGCCGAACACCTGGCCGAGCAGCTCGCTCGCGCCGTTGACGACCGCCGGCTGCCCGGTGAAGGAGGGGTCCGAGGCGACGTAGCCGACGACCTTGACCACCCTGCGCACGCGCTCGAGGCTGCCCGCCAGCTCGGCCACCGCGGCGAGCGCGTTGAGAGCCGCCTTCCGTGCGAGCCCGGCCGCGACGTCGGGCGGGACGAGGCCCTCGCCGACCCCGACCTTGCCCCGCACGGCGAGCTCGCCCGCGACGACCGGCAGCTGGCCCGAGGTCCAGACGTGGTCGCCGCTGCGGACGGCGGGCACGTAGGCGGCCACCGGCGCGGCCACGGGCGGCAGCTCGATCCCGAGCTCGGCGAGGCGACGGCCGATGCTCACGAGGTCACCCGGCCAGGGGGCGCTTGAGGTAGGCGACGAGACCGTTGCCGTCCGGGCCGGTGACCACCTGGACCAGCTCCCAGCCGTCGGCGCCCCACTGGTCGAGGATCGCCTTGGTCGCGTGGACGATGAGCGGGACTGTCGCGTACTCCCAGCGCGTCATGCCCGTCAGGCTAGCGCCCGCCCGCCGACTGCCGCGCCAGCGGGTGCCGGCCCCGGGACATGCGGTACGTCGTCGGCCGCGCCACGAGCTCCGGCTCGGCCTCGATCACGTCGCGCCAGGACGAGACGTCCGGGTAGCGCCGCAGGAGCGCGCGGCGCTCACGCTCCGTCATGCCGCCCCACACACCGAAGAGGATGTGGTGGTCGAGGGCGTCGACGAGGCACTCCATCCGTACCGTGCAGCTGCCGCAGACCTCGCGGGCGGTCCGCTGGGCCGCCCCCTCCACGAACAGGTCGTCGGGGGGCGACTCGGAGCACGCCCCGTACGCGGTCCAGTGCTGATCCGCCACCAGACCTCCTCTCCACAGCGCCCCGGCGTGGGCCCCGCCAGGGTACGACCACCGTGAGCGCGCTCTCATCGCCCGTTCGGGTCGGATTTCCGCCGCACACGGGACGTGTGCCGACGGATAGGACCGTCCCGGTGCCATCCTGGCGAACCGGGCCGGGCACCTCCAGGGACCTTCCGGCCCTTGCGCCGCGAGCCCCGGTGTGCCGGGACGCCCCACGCGCGCGCACAGGATCTCCACGGCAGCGACGCCGGAGCGTGGCCGGGCGTCCCGGGCCCTCCCGTACCCTTGCGGCATGGTGTCGTCCGTCCGCTCGGCCCCCGGGCGCCGCATCAGCGTCGCGCAGGTGCTGGGCCTCCTCCTCGCCTTCGTGCTGATGTCCGGCCTCGGCGGGGTCCTCGCCGCCGGCCTCGTCATGCCCGTCGTCGGCGCGACCAGCACCGTGACGAGCACCTCCGTGCGCCTCTTCGACGACCTGCCCGACGAGCTGGCGCAGGTCGCGCTGTCGGAGAAGTCGGTGATGCTCGCCTCCGACGGCACGGTCCTGGCGGAGTTCTACGACCAGAACCGGATCGTCGTCCCGCTGGACCAGGTGTCCCAGTCCATGAAGGACGCCGTCATCGCGATCGAGGACCACCGGTTCTACGAGCACGGCGCCATCGACCCCCAGGGCATGCTGCGCGCGCTCGTGCGCAACACCACCTGCGACGACTGCAACACGCAGGGCGGCTCGACGCTCACCCAGCAGTACGTCAAGAACGCCCTCGTCCAGGCCGCGATCGAGAGCAGCGCGACAGATGCCGAGCGGGCCGCCGCGATCGAGGCCGCGACGACGTCGGACGGCACCGAGGGCATCGCCCGCAAGCTCTCCGAGGCCAAGATGGCGATCGCCCTCGAGCAGCGCTGGACCAAGGACCAGATCCTCGAGGCGTACCTCAACATCGCCCAGTTCGGTCTCTCGGTGTACGGAGTCGAGGCCGCCGCGCAGTTCTACTTCTCGGTGCCGGCCTCGCAGCTGAACTACCTGCAGGCCGCGACGATCGCGGGCGTGACGCGCGGGCCGAGCATCTACGACCCGACTCGCAACCCGGTCAAGTCCCAGGAGCGCCGCAACCTCGTGCTGCAGCGCATGAACACCCTCGGGATGATCACCGACGAGGAGTACCAGGCGGGCATCGCGACGCCGATCGAGGCCACGCTGGTCCTCGGCACGCCGCGCTTCACGTGCCAGGCCGCGAACGCCATCGGCGGCGCCGGGTACTTCTGCGACTACGTCACGAAGATCATCGCCACCAACCCCGTGTTCGGCGAGACCCGTGCCGAGCGGGTGAACCTGCTGGAGCGCGGCGGCCTGACGATCACGACCACGATCAACCCGTGGCTGCAGACCATCGCCGACGCGGAGATCAAGGCCGGGATCCCGGTGGACGACCCGTCCGGCGTGGCGCACGCGATCTCGATCGTCCAGCCCGGCACGGGCCAGGTGCTCGCGA
>JAEZAR010000145.1 GCA_023430425.1 Actinomycetes bacterium
GGCCCGCGGACGCCCGCGTGAGCGTGTCGCCGCGTGGCGCGATGATGGCCCGGTGAGCGACGCAGACCTGCTGCCGGAGGACCGAGGGCTCGACGAGGCGTCCGCGCGTCAGCGTTGGGCCGATCTCGCGGAGGCGGTGCGCGAGCACCAGTTCGCCTACTACGTCCGCGACGCCCCGACTGTGAGCGACGCCGAGTACGACGCGCTCCTGCGGCGGCTCACGGCGCTCGAGGACTCCTACGCCGCGCTCGGCCTGCGCACGCCGGACTCCCCGACCCAGCAGGTGGGGGGCACCTTCTCCACGGACTTCGCCGCGGTCGACCACGTCGAGCGGATGCTCAGCCTGGACAACGCCTTCTCCGTGGAGGAGGTCGCCGCATGGGCCGAGCGGGTCCGTCGCGACCTGGACGGGGCCGGGAGCGGGCTGCACTACCTGTGCGAGCTCAAGGTCGACGGCCTCGCCGTCGCGCTCCTCTACGAGCGCGGGCGCCTCGTGCGCGCGGCCACGCGCGGCGACGGCCGGACCGGGGAGGACGTCACAGCGAACGTGCGCACGATCGCCGGCGTCCCCGGGCGCCTCACCGGGGACGACGTGCCCGAGCGGCTCGAGGTCCGGGGCGAGGTGTACTTCCCGGTTGCCGAGTTCGAGGCGCTGAACGCCGCCCGGGTGGCCGCGGGCGAGGCCCCCTTCGCCAACCCGCGCAACTCCGCGGCCGGCTCCCTGCGGCAGAAGGACCCCCGGGTGAGCGCCTCGCGTCCGCTGCGGCTCGTGTGCCACGGCATCGGGGGGCTGGTGTGGGCCGGTCACGAGACCGCGACGGCCCGGCAGTCCGAGACGTACGGCCTCCTCGCGTCCTGGGGCCTGCCGGTGTCGTCGCACTCGCGCGTCGTCGACGACCTGGCGGGGATCTGGGCGATGGTCGACGAGTTCGCCGCCCGGCGCCACGACCTCGAGCACGAGATCGACGGGGTGGTGGTCAAGGTCGACGAGGTCGCGCTGCAGCGCCGGCTCGGCGCCACGAGCCGCGCGCCGCGGTGGGCGATCGCCTTCAAGTACCCGCCGGAGGAGGTCAACACCCGGCTGCTGTCCATCGAGGTCAACGTCGGCCGGACCGGGCGGGTCACCCCCTTCGCGGTGATGGAGCCCGTGCGGGTGGCCGGCTCGACGGTGTCGATGGCCACGCTGCACAACCAGGACGTCGTGCGTGCCAAGGGCGTGCGCATCGGTGACATGGTCGTGCTGCGCAAGGCCGGCGACGTCATCCCCGAGATCGTGGGGCCCGCGCCGCGCGCCGACGACGACGACCACCCTCGCCGCGACTTCGTGATGCCGGCCGACTGCCCGGCGTGCGGGACCGCGCTGCGGCCGTTGCGCGAGGGCGAGGTGGACCTGCGCTGCCCCAACGCCCGGACGTGCCCGGCCCAGGTCCGCGGCCGCGTCGAGCACATCGGCTCCCGTGGGGCGCTGGACATCGAGGCCCTGGGTGAGGTGACCGCCGCCGCCCTCACCCAGCCCGAGGTGCCCGCGACACCGCCGGTGCCCAGCGACGCGTTCCTCTTCGACCTCGTGGGCTACGGGCCGGCGGCGGACGAGGAGACCCGGGAGCGGGTCCGGGCGGCGAGCCTGGCGCGCCTCGCCGAGGTCGAGGTCGTCGTGCGCGACCCGGACACGGGCGAGCCGCGGGCCGACGACGACGGCGTGGTCCGGCGTCGGGCGCCGTTCCGCCGCGCCCTCAAGCACTCGAAGCAGGCGCAGCGCGCCGCGGAGAGCGAGGGCCGCGAGCTGCCCGCATGGGCCCCGTCCTCGGCCGCCCTGACCCTTCTCGACCAGCTCGAGGCGGCGAAGGCCAAGCCCTTCTGGCGCGTCCTCGTCGCGCTGAGCATCCGCAACGTGGGCCCGACGGCGGCGCGCGCGCTCGCGCAGCGCTTCGGCTCCATGGCCGCGCTGCGGGAGGTGCTCGACGGCGACCGGGCCGCGGCCGTGACGGCGCTGTCCGAGGTGGAGGGCGTCGGGCCGGTGATCGCCGAGTCCCTCCTGGACTGGTACGACCAGGAGTGGCACCGCGAGATCCTCGACCGGTGGACGGCCGCGGGGGTCGTCATGCGGGAGGCGGACACGTCGGTGGCCCGCACGCTCGAGGGACTGACGGTCGTGGTCACCGGGTCGCTCGAGGGCTTCTCCCGCGACGGTGCCAAGGAGGCCATCGTGGCGCGCGGGGGCAAGGCCGCGGGCAGCGTCTCCCGGCGCACGGACTTCGTCGTCGTGGGGGAGAACGCCGGCTCCAAGGAGACCGCTGCGCGCGAGCTGGGGCTGCGCATCCTCGACGAGGCGCAGTTCGAGGCGCTCCTGCGCGGCGGGCCCGACGCGGTCGCCGAGTAGGCGTCGGGCCGGCCGCCGACGAGACGGTCGCGGACGGGTCCCTCGGGCGGCGCAGAACGGGCGCCCCGCCCGGCTCGCGGCGGTGACGCCCGCCGACACGCGCCGTCCCCCGGGGGACCGGCGGGCCGACCGGATACGATTCGGTCCCTACTCGGCGCCAGGGCTGTCGCGCCGACGGGACGACACGGAGCGGAGGTGCCGTGCACGACCACGCACCGCCGCGCGAGCAGCCTCCGTCGCGCCGGGCGCCGGCCGGCCCGATGGGCAGCGAGATCTACGAGAACCTCCTGTCCCGGATCCTGTCCCTCGAGGTGGCCCCGGGCGACCGCATCACGATCGACGCCGTCGCCCGCGAGTTCGGCGTGTCGCAGACGCCGATCCGCGAGGCGCTCCACCGGCTCGAGAGCGAGGGCGTGGTGGTGCGCACGCACCTGGCCGGGTACCGCGTCGCGGCGCCGATGGCGCGCGAGGAGTTCGAGCAGCTGGTCGAGATGCGCCTCCTGCTGGAGCCGGCCGTCGCGCACCGCGCGGCCGAGCGGGCCACGCCCGACGTCGTCGCGGCGATGCGCGCGCTCAACGAGCACATGGCGGAGGGCGCCGCGGGCGGCGCCGGATCGGCGTACGCGCTGTTCGCGCGCCTGGACGCGGAGCTGCACGACGAGATCGCCGCCGCCGGCGGCAACCAGGTGATCCGGACCGCGCTCGCGCGGCTGCACACCCACGTGCGGCTGTTCCGTCTGAGCTACAACGTGGAGATCACGTCCCAGGCGCTGGTCGAGCACGACGCCGTGCTCCGCGCCATCGGGACGGGGGACGGGCCCGGGGCGGCGCAGGCCATGCACAGGCACGTCTCGGCGTCCGCCGAACGCTTCCGGCGGAGCTTCACCGAGGCGACCGCCGACCGCCGTCGCTGATCCCGGGGCGAACGGGCCGGCCCGTTCGGAAGGCCGGCAGGGACAGGGCGGCCCACGGCCCCCGGGCGCCCCCGGTGCGCGGCCGGCGCGCGTGCACCCGTGGTCCGTCTAGGACTTCGGTCCCGGAAGGACTTGACACCCGGCGCGAACCGTTTCTAACGTTCCGGAATCCGATCCGATTGGATCCGGCAGCCGGACAAGGGGGTTCCGCCGTGGGGGTGCCGCAGCTCGACCGCGCCGCGTCGCTCGACTTCGCGGCCCTGCGCGGCCCGCGGCAGATCCTCTTCGGCGACGGCCAGCGCCGCGCGGCCGGCTGGGTGGCCGCGGAGCACGGCCGCCACGCGTTCGTCTGCGCCGACCCGCACCTCGCCGACTCGGCGCAGCTGGGCGAGGTGCTCGACGCGCTCACCGCGGCGGGCGTGCGCACGACGGTCTACACCGACGTGGTCCCCGAGATCCCCACCGAGGGGGTGGCCGCGGCCGAGGCCGCGGCCCGCCGGGCCGGGGCCGACGTCCTCGTCGCCGTCGGCGGCGGGAGCAGCATGGACCTCGCCAAGGTCGTCGCGGTGCTCCTGGCGCACGGCGGGCGGGTCGCGGACTACTACGGGGAGATGCGCGTGCCCGGCGCCGTGGTGCCGGTGCTCGCGGTGCCGACGACCGCCGGCACGGGCTCGGAGGTCACGCCGGTGGCGGTCGTGACGGACCGCGAGCGCGGGACGAAGGTGGGCCTGTCCAGCCCGCACCTCATCCCGGTCGCCGCGGTCTGCGACCCCGAGCTCACCCACAGCTGCCCGCCCGCCGTCACCGCGGCGGCCGGGGCCGACGCCGTCGCCCACTGCATCGAGGCGTACACGGCCGTCCGTCGCCCCGCCGACCCCGACCTCGCCCGCACCCGCGTCTTCGTCGGCCGCACGCCCATCACCGACGCCTTCGCGCTCGACGGGCTCCGCCACGTCGTCGCCGGCCTGCCCGCCGCGTACCGCGACCCGACCGACGCGTGGGCGCGGTCCGCCGCGATGCTCGGCTCGCTCATGGCCGGCCTCGCCTTCGGCACCGCCGGCACGGCCGCGGCGCACGCCCTGCAGTACCCCGTGGGCGCGCTGACCGGCACCTCCCACGGACTGGGCGTCGGCGTCCTGCTGCCGTACGTGATGGCGTTCAACCGGCCGCACCGGGTGCGCGAGCTCGCCCAGGTGGCGCGGGTGCTCGGCGCCGACGGCGACGACGAGGCGCTCGCGGTGGCGGCCCCGGGCCTGGTGGCCGACCTGCTCGCCTCGGTCGGCATCCCGCGCAGCCTCGCGGACACGGGCCTGCCGGAGGACCGGCTCGACTGGGCGGCCGCGCAGGGCCCGGCGGCAGCCCGGCTCGCCGAGAACAACCCGGAGCCGTTGACCGAGGACGTGGCACGCCGGATCCTGCGCGCCGCCTGGGCCGGTGACCTGGCCCTGGTGCCCGCGCCCGAGCCGCTGGGGGAGGGCCGATGACCAGCACCGCAGGACACACGACAGGGCACGCGACCGAGGGGACGCGCGCCGTCGACCGCGGCCTCTGGGCCGGGTACGAGGCGACCGACGGGGCCGCGTTCGACGTGCTCGACCCCGCGACGGGGGACGTCGTCGCCCGGCTGCGGGACGACGACGAGGCCGCGGTGGACGCGGCCGTGGCCCGCGCGTCGGCCGCCGCCGCGGAGTGGGCGGCCACGCCGGTACGCCGGCGGAGCGAGGTGCTGATGGGCGCGTTCACGCGGATGCGCGAGCGCCGCGAGGAGCTCGCCGCGCTCATCGGCCTCGAGAACGGCAAGGCGCGGGCCGACGCGCTCGCCGAGGTGGACTACGCCGCCGAGTACTTCCGCTGGTACGCCGAGGAGGCCGTGCGGCTGCGCGGCGAGCACTTCACCAACCCGACCGGCACGAACCGGGTCCTGGTGGACCACGAGCCGGTGGGCGTCTGCGTGCTCGTGACGCCGTGGAACTTCCCCGCCGCGATGGCGACGCGCAAGATCGGCCCCGCGCTCGCGGCCGGCTGCACGGCGATCCTCAAGCCGGCGTCGGAGACCCCGCTCACCGCGATCGCGGTCGCCACGCTCCTCGCGGAGGCCGGCCTGCCCGACGGCGTCCTGCAGCTCGTGGTGACGACCCGGGCGCGGCAGGTCGTGAGCCGGCTCATGGAGCACGAGGCGGTGCGCCTCCTCTCCTTCACGGGGTCGACGGAGGTGGGCCGCGTGCTGCTCGCCCAGGCCGCCGGCTCGGTGATGCGCACGACCATGGAGCTCGGCGGCAACGCGCCGTTCCTCGTCCTGGACGACGCCGTGCTGGACGACGCCGTCGCCGGGGCGATGGTCGCGAAGATGCGCAACGGCGGTCAGGCCTGCACCGCGGCGAACAGGTTCTACGTCCAGTCCGGCATCCACGACGCGTTCGTCGACGAGCTCTGCGCGCGGATGTCCGCGGTCAGCGTCGGCCCGGCGTCGGACCCCGCCACCGAGTGCGGGCCGCTCATCAACGCGGCGGCCGTCGACAAGGTCGCCGAGCTGGTCGAGGACGCGGTCGCCAAGGGCGCCCGGGTGCGCCTCGGCGGAGCCCGCCCCGAGGGGCCGGGCACGTACTACCCGCCCACCGTCCTCGTCGACGTGCCGCCCGACGCGCGGATCCTCGCCGAGGAGGTGTTCGGCCCCGTGGCGCCGGTCGTCCGCTTCGAGGACGTCGACGCCGCGGTGGCGGCGGCCAACGACACGGTCCACGGGCTCGTGTCCTACCTGTACACGGGCGACCTCGCCCGTGGCCTGCGGCTGGCGAGCCGGCTGCGGGCCGGGATGGTCGCGGTCAACCGCGGCCTGGTGTCCGACCCGGCGGCGCCGTTCGGCGGCGTCAAGCAGAGCGGCGTCGGCCGCGAGGGGTCCCACGAGGGACTCCTGGAGTACGTGGACGTGAAGTACGTCGCGACCACCTGGTGACCACCTCCCGGGCCGTGCCCGGGCGACCGGAGGAGCAGACATGGACTACGCGGAGATCGAGCGGCTCTACCAGGGCCTGCGGGTGTCGGACGTGCGCGACGGCATGGACTGGGTGGGCCTGTTCAGCAAGGGGACGGTCCACCGGGACATCCGGCCGCTGTTCCCCGGGGCCCGGGTCGCCGGGCCCGCGCTGACCGTTCGGCTGGTCGCGAGCCAGGAGCAGGCGCCGCCGATCACCCCGGACGAGTACACGGAGTGGGCGCGCAACTACTGGTACAAGGAGCGCCACATCGAGCCGTACGTCGACGAGATCACCCCCGGCGACGTCATCGTCATCGAGGCCCCGGACCTCGGCGTCGGTCAGCTCGGCTCGTGGAACACGCTGAACTTCTTCATCCACGGCGCCCAGGGCGTGGTGTCCAGCGGCGGGGTGCGCGACACCGACGAGTGCCGCCTCCAGAAGGTGCCGATCTTCGCCCAGTTCATCAGCCAGAGCATGACCCAGGGCCGCATCGAGTACCTCGAGCACAACGTGCCGGTGACCGTCGGCGGCGTGCGCGTCAACCCGGGCGACCTGGTCGTGGGCGACGGGGACGGCGTGATCGTGGTGCCGAAGGACCGCATCGAGGACGTGGCGACCTACGCGCGCCAGGAGTCCGACAACGACCGGCGTGGGCGCCGGGCGATGTACGACCGGCTCGGGTGGGAGCCCGACGCCACGGTCGAGGTCGACTGAGGCCCATGCCCCCGTCCGAGGAGGAGGGAGCCGCCGTGCGCGTCGCATTCGTGGGCCTCGGCAACATCGGCATGCCCATGGCACGCCGCCTGGGGGAGTCCGGGTTCGACCTCGTCGTGCTCGACCGGGACCCCGCCCGGGTGGCCGCGTTGGACGGCGTGGCGTCCGCCGCCTCGGGACCCGAGGAGCTGGCGGGCTGCGACGTCGTCTGCCTCGCCGTGCCCGACGACGCGGCAGTGGAGGGCGTGCTCGTCGGGTCGGGGCTGCTCGACTCCCTCGCGGACGGGGCGTCGGTCCTCGTGCACAGCACCGTGCTGCCGCCCACCGTCGAGCGCCTCGCCGAGCGGGCCCGCGCGCAGGGCGTCGCCGTGCACGACGCGCCGGTGAGCGGCGGTGCGTCACGTGCCGCGGACGGGCGTCTGACCCTCATGGTCGGCGGGGAGCCCGACGCGCAGGCCCGGCGGGTGCTCGACGCGCTGGGCGACACGGTGACCTGCGGGCCCGTGGGGGCCGGCGCGGCGGTCAAGCTCGCGAACCAGCTCTCCATGCTCGCCGCGCTCGGCGCGCTCCACGAGGGTCTGGCGCTCGCCCGCCACCACGGCGCCGAGGTGTCCACGGTGCTGGAGGTCCTGCGCACGTCCACCGGCGCGTCCTGGTCGGCCGAGAGCTGGGGCTTCTTCGACGACCTCGCCGCGACCTACGACGAGGCCGGGGTCGAGGTGCGCTTCCGTCCGTGGAGCAAGGACCTGTGGGACGTCGTGGCCACCGCCCGCGAGGCGCAGGTGCCCGTGCCGATCGCCGCCCTGCTGGCGCAGGTCATGCCCGCGCTCGTCGAGGACCACGCCCGCCGGGCGCGAGAGGAGGACTGACGTGGCACTCGCCGTCGAGCCCTCGGAGCTGACCGGCACCGGCAAGCAGTCGCGGCGCCGGCGCGCCCGCGAGGTGCTGCCCCCGGACCCGTCGCGGCGCGCCGCCGTGCGCAAGCGTCACCGCAACGAGGCCCTGGCCGCCTTCGGCTTCCTCACGCCGTGGATCATCGGCCTGCTGGTGATCGTCATCGGGCCGATGATCGCCTCGCTCGTGCTGTCGTTCACCAGGTACGAGCTCATCGGCGCACCGGAGTTCGTGGGCCTGGACAACTACGAGCGGATGCTCACCGAGGACCCGCGGTGGTGGAAGTCGGTGCGGGTCACGCTGCTCTACACGGGGGTCAGCGTCCCCCTCGTGCTCGCGTTCTCCCTCGCGCTCGCCGTGTTCCTCAACCGCGGCATCCGGGGGCTGGCGCTGTACCGCACGCTGTTCTACGTCCCGTCGCTGCTCGGCGGGAGCGTGGCGATCGCGCTGCTGTGGATCCAGGTCTTCGGCTCGGACGGCCTGGTCAACGCCGTGCTCGGCGTGTTCGGCGTGGAGAGCGCACGCAGCTGGATCGGCAACCCGTCCACCGCGCTGGTCACGCTCGTGGCCCTGAACGTGTGGACGTTCGGCAGCAGCATGGTCATCTTCCTCGCGGGACTGCGGCAGATCCCGCAGTCCTACTACGAGGCGGCGGCGCTCGACGGCGCCAGCAAGTGGCGGCAGTTCCGCTCGATCACGTTCCCGTCCCTGTCGCCGGTGATCTTCTTCAACACGCTGCTCACGATCATCAACGCGCTGCAGTCGTTCACGCCGGCGTACGTCATCAGCGGCGGCACCGGGGCGCCCGCGGACTCGCTGCTGCTCTACACCGTCTACCTCTACCAGCGCGGCTTCACGAACTTCCAGATGGGCTACGCGTCGGCGATGGCGTGGGCGCTGCTGGCGGGGCTCGCCGTCATCACGGCGGTCCTCTTCTGGAGCTCGCGCTTCTGGGTGTTCTACGGGGAGGACGCATGACCGCCACCACCGCCCCGGGCGCCGTCGCGCGCCGGAACGTGCTGTTCCCGCGGCGCGCGACGCGCAGCCGGACGGTCGCCGCCCTCGCCCGGCACGCCGTCACGATCGCCGTGCTGTTCGCGATGCTCTACCCGGTGCTGTGGATGATCGACGCGTCGTTCCGGCCCAACGGCCTCATCGGCACGACCTACCTCCCGTTCGCCGGGGACTTCACCACGGAGAACTACGAGGCCGGTCTCGCGCGGTCGTCGACGCTGAACTTCAGCCGGTACTTCGTGAACTCGACTGTCATCGCGGTCCTCGCGGTGATCGGCAACGTGGTCGCGTGCACGCTCGCGGCCTACGCGTTCGCGCGGCTGCAGTTCCCCCTCAAGCGCACCCTGTTCGCGGTGCTCATGGCGACCCTGCTGCTCCCGTACCAGGTCACGATGGTGCCGCAGTACATCCTGTTCAACGAGCTGGGCTGGCTGAACACCTACCTGCCGCTCGTGGTGCCGCGGTTCCTCGCGGTCGACGCCTTCTACGTCTTCCTCGCCGTGCAGTTCATCCGCGGGCTGCCGCGGGAGCTCGACGAGGCGGCACGCATCGACGGGTGCAGCCACCTGTCCATCTTCACGCGCGTGATCGCGCCGCTGCTGGGGCCCGCGATCGCCACGACGGCGATGTTCACCTTCGTGCACGCGTGGAACGACTTCCTCGGCCCCCGGCTCTACCTCAGCGACACCCGCCTGTACACGGTGCCGCAGGGCCTCGTCCAGTTCGTCGACGCCACGGGCCAGTCGTCCGTGGGGGCGCTCTTCGCCATGGCCACGCTGGCCATCGCCCCCGTCGTCGGCTTCTTCCTCGCCGCGCAGCGCCTGCTCACGCAGGGCATCGCGACGACCGGACTCAAGTAGCCAGCCCCCGACAGATCAAGGGAGATCACAGATGCGCAGTGCACGCAGACACACGATGGTCGCGATGGTGGTCGCCTCCGTGGCCCTGACCGCCGCGTGCGGTGGGGGCACCGCGGAGGAACCCGAGACCGCTCCCGACGACGGCGCCTCGGAGGCGCCGGAGGAGGCCGAGGTCGGCGGCGAGGTCCAGTACGCCTGGTGGGGCGGGCCGGCCCGCAACGAGCGGACCCAGGCCGTCATCGACCTGTACGAGGCGGCCAACCCCGGGGTGACCGTCAACGGCACGACCGCCGAGTTCACCAGCCACTGGGAGAACATGACGGTCCAGGCCGCGGGCGGGAACCTGCCCTGCATCCCGCAGATGCAGAACCGCACGATGGCCGACTACGGGGACCGCGGCGCGCTGCGCGCGCTGGACGACCTCGTCGAGTCGGGCGCGATCGACGTCACGAACATCCCCGAGAGCGTGCTGGACTCCGGGCGCGGCGCCGACGGCAACCTCTACATGATCCCCTACGGCGCCGCGTTCGGGTCGATGATGGTCAACGAGACCACCATCTCCGAGCTCGGCCTCGAGCTGCCGCCCGAGGGCTACGACTGGGACTGGCTCCAGGAGTGGCTGCTGGAGATCTCGGAGGCCACCGGCCAGCCCGCGATGGGCAACGTCGGCCAGCACACCGACCTCTTCGAGGCCTGGGTGCGCAGCCACGGTGAGGAGCTCTACACCGAGGAGGGCATCGGCTTCACGGCGGGGACCGTGCAGGCCTACTGGGAGTGGGTCGCCGAGCTCGCCGACGCGGGCGCGATCGACTCGCCCGAGCGCGGCGTGGAGACGCGCGGACAGCCCGTCGAGCAGAGCGACTTCGCGCAGGGCACCCGCGCGGCGCACATCTGGCCGGCGAACGCCCTCGGCACCGTGCAGGGCGCGATCGACCAGGTCGAGCCGGGCAACGTGCTGGCGGTGTACCCGCTGCCGAGCGGCCCCGACGGGCCGGGCAACGCGCTCTGGCTCTCCGGCCTCGCGATCGCCGAGAACTGCGACAACGTCGACACCGCGGCGTCGTTCATCGACTTCTTCGTCAACGACGGCGAGGCGGCGCTGGCGTACGCGTCCGACAACGGCGCGAACACGAACACGGAGAACCTCCAGCTGCTCCTCGACTCGCCGGACATCAGCGACGCGAAGAAGTCCGAGCTCGAGCTGTACCGGACGCTGACGGACCTCGGCGTCGGGCGCACCATCTACGGCAAGGGCTTCGCCGCGATCTTCCAGCAGGGCTTCACCCGGTTCTACGAGCAGCTCTCGCTGCAGGGTCAGGACCTCGGCGAGGCGGCGGAGCAGTTCCTCAGCGAGGCCGAGAACACGATCGGCTGAGGTGAGGCCCGCGGGGTCGGGGGACCCGCGGGACCGACGGACCCCCGGCCCGGGAGACGGCTGCGCGCCTCTCCCGGGCCGGGCCCCACCGACCGACGAGGAGAAGGGCTTTCATGACCGCGCACGCGCTCGAGGGCATGCGGGTGGTCGACCTCACCCAGGTGATGGCCGGACCGTTCGCCACGATGCTCCTGGCGGACCTGGGGGCCGACGTCGTCAAGGTGGAGCCACCCGGCGGCGGTGACCAGACCCGGCACTCCTGGGGCCGCTCCGGCGCCGGCGACGACGGCCCTGCGTTCTTCGCGCTCAACCGCAACAAGCGCAGCGTGGTCCTGGACCTGCGGTCCCCGGAGGGCAGGGCCGACCTGCTGCGCATGGTGGCGGAAGCCGACGTCCTGGTCGAGAACTTCCGTCCGGGGGTGATGGGTCGCCTCGGGCTGGACTACGACACGCTGCGCGAGGTCAACCCGGGCCTCATCTACGCGAGCATCTCCGGTTTCGGCCACACCGGCCCGTACGCCGAGCGCCCGGGGTACGACCTCATCGCGCAGGGCATGGCGGGCATCCTCGAGCTCACCGGGCACCCGGACGGGCCGCCCGCGAAGGCGGGGGTGCCGGTGGCCGACCTCGGCTCCGGGCTCTTCTGCGTCTACGGGATCCTCGCGGCGTACGTGCACAAGCTGCGCACCGGGGAGGGGCAGCGGCTCGAGACCTCGCTGTACGAGGCGGCGGTCGCGCTCACGGTGTGGGAGGCCACCGAGTACTGGTCGAGCGGCAACGTCCCGGCCCGCACGGGCTCCTCGCACCGGATGTCGGCGCCCTACCAGGCGTTCCGAACGGCCGACGGCTGGATGACGATCGGCGCGAACAACCAGCGGCTCTGGGGCTTCCTCTGCACGGCGCTCGGCCGCCCCGAGCTCGCCGACGACGAGCGGTTCGCCACCAACCCCGACCGCATGCGCAACAAGGCCGAGCTCGCCGCGGTCATCGAGGAGGTCCTCGCCGAGCACGGCACCGACCACTGGGTCGAGCGGCTGCTGGCCGGGGGCGTGCCCGCGGGGCCGATCCGCACGTACGACCAGGTGCTCGCCGACGAGCACACCCGCGCCCGGGGCATGGTGCAGACCATCCCGCACCCCGTCGAGGGGGAGGTGGCGACCCTCGGCTTCCCGGTGAAGCTCGAGGGCACGCCGGCGACGGCGCGTCGTCACCCGCCGCTCCTCGGCGAGCACCAGGAGGAGGTGCTCGGCCCCCGCGCCGGCGCCCCGGAGGCCGGGCGGGCCCGGCCGTGACCGGCGAGGTGCGGGTCGAGTTCCGCGACGCGGTGGTGCACGTGACGCTGGCGCACCCCGGCCGCCGGAACGCGCTGACGTACGACATGTACGACGCGCTGGCCGCTGCGCTGCGCGACGCCGGGCACGACCCGGCGGTGCGTGCCGTCGTGCTGAGAGGCGCGGACGGCGCGTTCGCCGGCGGCACCGACATCCGGCACCTGGCGGACCTGCGCACGGGCGAGGACGGCGTGGTCTACGAGGCGCGGATGCGCGCGGTGCAGGAGACGCTCCTCGACCTGCGCGTCCCGGTGGTCGCCGTGGTCGAGGGCGCGTGCGTCGGTGGCGGGCTGGTCCTCGCCGCACTGAGCGACCTGGTCGTGTGCACCCCCGACGCGCGGTTCGGCTCGCCGATCGCCCGGACGATCGGGAACACGCTCTCGGCGACCTCGCTGGCGCGCCTGCACGCCTGCCTCGGGCGGCGTCGGACGGCCCAGATGCTGCTCACGGGGCGGCTGCTGGACGCGGACGAGGCCCTCGCCGCCGGATTCGTCACGGCGGTCCTCCCGCCGGCCGACCTGGACGGGTGGCTGGAGGAGGTGCTGGCCGCCGTGCGGGCGTGCGCGCCGCTCAGCCTCTGGTCGTTCAAGGAGGTCGAGCGCCGGCTCGACGCGGCGGCGGCGGCCGTCCCGGTCGACGACGTCTACCGGCGCGTCTACGGCAGCGCCGACTTCCGCGAGGGCGTCGAGGCCTTCCTCGCCCACCGCCCGCCCCGCTACGAGGGACGGTGAGCGGGGTGCCGCCGCCCCCTCTCGTCGATGCGCACCACCACCTGTGGCCCGCCGACGCCGTCGCGGAGCAGGCCTGGCAGCCCGCGGACGCGACGCTGCGGCGCGCCTTCGAGCCGGCCGACCTGGCGCCCGCGCTGGCCGAGGCCGGCGTGACGGCGACGGTCCTCATGCAGTCCGTCGACGGGCCGGCGGAGAACGAGCGCCTGGCGGCCTACGCCGCGGCGACGCCGGTGGTGCGCGGGGTCGTCGGGTGGCTCCCGCTCGAC
>JAEZAR010000275.1 GCA_023430425.1 Actinomycetes bacterium
GTGCGGGGCCGGGTGCCGGGGCGGGCCCCGGCGGCGGCGAGGGTGGCGGGGGCGGCGTCGTCCCCGGCTGCGTCGCCTGCGGCGAGGGCGGGGTGTCCGGGCGCGGGGCGTCGGGGCTGGGCTCGTGGTCCACGGCAACCTCCTGGGGCTCGCTGCGAGCCTGCGCCGCCGTCCTTCCGGCCCGCTGTGCGCCACCTGGCAGCCCGCTGTGAGCCTCAGCCCTTGACGAGCCCCCCACCGACCCAGGAGCGGATCGCGGCGACGTCGGCCGGCGACAGCTCCATGCGGGCACCGCGGCAGAGCCCGACGACGTGGTCCGCCCAGGTCCGGGCGACCTTGCGGGCCGTCGTCCCCGGTCCCGGCTCGAGACCGGAGTACAGGACCCCCGCGATCACCGCGTTCACCGACCCGCGGCCGATGGGCTCGCCCGCCGCCTGGCAGGCGTCGCGCACCCGGCGCGCCGTCTCGGGCCGGTCGAAAGGGTGCTCCGCGACGTCGGCGGCGAGAGCCTCGAGCAGCACGCGGTACCGCTCGGTGGGCAGGTTGGGGATGTCGGTGACCGCGACGACCTGGCGCTGGAGCGGTGGCAGGTCGATCCCGCCGGCCGCCGGCAGGTCGGCCTCGCTGAACCGCTCGGGGTCCCACACGAAGCCCTGCGAGGCCGCCACCTCCGGCACCGTCCGGGCGAGCCAGGGGAAGAAGCTGCCGGCACCGCCCCAGTCGGTGCCGAGCGACGCGTCGGCCTTCTGCGCCGCCTGGGCGACGCTCCCGCCGTTGACGGGTCGGTCCGCGGTGCGCACGAGCCGCAGGACGGCGCGGCGGGCCGGCGTCGCGCGCGGTCGCTCACCCGACGCGGCCGGGGGCGCCGGCACCTCCACCGCCGACTCCGACGGTGGCCGCACGAGCTCGGCGAGCTGGTCGGCGGTGACGACGGTGTCGGCCACCGCCCGGTACGCGCTCGCTGCGGGGCTCGCCGTGACGATCGTGACGCGGCGGTCCGCGGCGCGGCAGCGGAGCGCGAGCGGGGTGAAGTCGGCGTCGGCGGACACGATGACGAACTCGTCGTAGCGCGTGGACGCGGCGAGCGCGTCGACGGCGTCGAGCACCAGGTTGATGTCTGCGGAGCTCTTGCCCTGCTGGGTCAGCGACGGGCAGTCGACCACCGTGAACCCCGCCCGGGTGAAGTTGGGCCGGAACTGGCTGAACGCCGACGGGTTGAGGTAGCACGCCCGCACCAGGAACCGCCGGGCGAAGTCGCCGTCACCGTCCGTGCCCGTCTCCAGCGCGCTGAGCCAGTGGCCGGGCTCCGCGGCGAACGCCGCCGCCGCCGCGGGGTCGAGGCGCAGCAGGCCGAGGTAGACGTTGTCGAAGTCGACGAAGAGGGCGCAGCGCAGGCGCCGCACCTCGCCGTTCGCCGGCAGGGTCGCGGTGGTCACCCGGGCATCCTCCCGCGTCCCGGGCCGCGCGCGCAGCCCGCCGGGCCGCGCACGGGTGGGCGCGGTGGGCATCGACGGGCATCGATGGGCATGACGGGCATCGACGGGCATGGATGGGCACGGCCGGGCGGACCCGTCCTGGGGTCCGGTCAGCCCCGGCGCGCCGCGCGGACGGGCGCCGGCACCTCGTCACCGCGCAGCGGCACGTCGACGACGACGAGCGCCTCGGCGTCGTAGGGCCCCTGCGCCAGCACCTGGCCGTCCAGGCCCACGGCGAGCGAGTGGCCGACGCAGCGCCAGCCGTCCCAGTCCCCGCCGACGACCGGACCGACGTTGCTCACGCCCACCACCGGCATCCGGTACTCCGTGGCGAGCGCCCGGTAGGCACCCAGCCACAACCCGCCGTAGGGGTCGGCCGCCTCGTCGTGGTCCGGCGGGACCGCCCACGCGGACGGCGACAGGACCACCTGGGCGCCCATCTGGCCGAGCGCCCGCCCGAGCGACAACGACGCCGGCAGGTTGTCGGCGCAGACGTCGAGGCCCACCGCGCCGAGCGCGGTCGTCGTCACCGCCAGCGACGTGCCGGGCGTGTACAGGCGCAGGGCGATCTCGAGCTCGGAGATCTTGCGGTGGTGCGCCAGGAGCGAGCCGTCCGGGCCGAGCAGGACGGCCGCGTTGAAGACGCGACCCGCCTCGCCGCCGGTGCCTCGCTCGACGAGACCGGCCGCCACGTGCACGCCCGCCTCGGCGGCCGCCCCGGCCAGGGCGGCCACGCGCGGGCCCGGGACGGGTTCGGCGAGCGTGCGGGCCGACGCGTGCATCCAGCCCAGGTCGAGGCACTCCGGCAGGACCACGACGCCGCACCCCGCGGCCGCGGCGTCGGCCACCGCTCCCACGGCGCGGGCCAGGTTGGCGTCGGGGTGGCCCGGCTCCACGAGCAGCTGCGCCATGCCGACCCGGATCTGCGCCACGCGGGCAGGCTAGCGCCCGGCGAGCCTGCGGGACGCCCGATCACTTCCGGGGCGCACGCGGGTCCGTACCCCATCGCCCCGACCCCGAGGAGCTCGCCATGACCGCACGGCTCAACCCGTACCTCGGCTTCCGCGCCGACGCGCGCGAGGCCATGGAGTTCTACGCCCACGTCTTCGGCGGGGAGCCCACGTTCGCCACGTTCGGCGAGCTCGGCATGGCCGGCGACCCGTCCGTGGCGGACCGCATCATGCATGCCCAGCTCGAGACGCCGTCGGGCCTGCTGCTCATGGCGTCGGACGCGATGCCCGACGACACCGCGGACGTCGGAGAGGGCTCGATCTCCGTGTCCCTCAGCGGCGGCCCGGAGGACGAGGCCGAGCTGCGCGGGTACTGGGCGAACCTCGTCGAGGGCGGCACCGTCACGGAGCCGCTCGTCCAGGCGCCCTGGGGCGACACGTTCGGCATGTGCACCGACCGGTTCGGGACCCGGTGGCTGGTGAACATCGGCGGTGCGCCGGGCTGAACGGTCCCGGGCGCGGCCCGGGGGCCACCGGTTCGGTGCTTGACTGTGGCGGACGCCGCCGCGCCGGCGCACCGCAGGAAAGGACCGCCGATGACCGCCCTGTCCGCGCCGCCCGTCGGGCTCGCCGCGCTCGTCACGACCGCCGGGCCGCGACCGACGGCGACGATCACCTCCCCGGTCGACGGCCGGGTCCTGGGCGAGGTGCCGGTGTGCACGCCGGACGACGTCGCGCTGGCGGTCGAGGCCGCCCGCGCCGCGCAGGAGGCGTGGGCGGCGCTGCCCGTGGGCCGCCGCGCGGGGGTCCTGCGCCGGTTCGCCTCGCTCCTGCTCGCCCACGAGACCGAGCTCCTCGACCTCGTCCAGGCGGAGGCCGGCAAGGCCCGCGTCCAGGCGTTCGTCGAGTTCGCCGACGTGCCGCTCACCGCGGCCTACTACGCGCGGACCGCGCCGGGGCTGCTGCGCCCGCGCCGGCGTCGGGGCGCGGTACCCGTGCTCACGCGCACCGTCGAGCACCGTCGTCCGGTCGGCGTCGTCGGGGTCATCTCGCCGTGGAACTACCCCCTGACGCTGGCCGTCTCGGACGCCCTCCCCGCCCTCGTCGCCGGGAACGGCGTCGTGCTCAAGCCGGACTCGGCGACGCCCCTGACGGCGCTCCTGGCCGCCCGGCTGCTGGCGGAGGCGGGCCTGCCGGACGGTCTCCTGGGGGTCGTGACCGGGCCCGGCCGCGAGCTCGGCCCCGCGATGACGGACCTCGTCGACTACGTCATGTTCACCGGCTCGACCGCCACCGGGCGCACGATCGCCCGCCGGTGCGCCGAGCGCCTCGTCGGCTTCTCGGCGGAGCTGGGCGGGAAGAACCCGGCGGTCGTGCTCGACGACGCGGACCTCGACCGCGCCGTCGAGGGGGTGGTCGAGGCGTGCTTCGCCGGCGCCGGCCAGGTGTGCGTGAGCATCGAGCGGCTCTACGTCACGGCGGGCATCCACGACGCGTTCGTCCCCGCGCTCGTCGACCGGGTCGGACGGATGCGTGTCGGGCCGGGCCCCGGCTGGGACGTCGAGATGGGCTCGCTGCAGAGCGCCGAGCAGCTCGCGCGCGTCGCGGCCCACGTCGACGACGCCGTGGCCAAGGGCGCGCGGGTGCTCACGGGCGGCCACCCGCTCCCCCACCTCGGCCCGTTCTTCTACGCCCCGACCCTGCTCGCCGACGTGCCCGACCACGCCCACCTGGCCCGGGAGGAGACCTTCGGCCCGGTCGTGGCGGTCTACCGCGTCGCCGACGCCGACGAGGCGGTCGCCCGTGCGAACGACTCCGAGTACGGCCTCAACGCGAGCGTGTGGTCGCGCCGGGCCGGCCCAGCCGTCGCGAGGCGGTTGCGGGCCGGGACGGTCAACGTCAACGAGGGGTACGTCGCGGCATGGGGCTCGCACGACGCCCCGATGGGCGGCATGGGAGCCTCGGGCGTCGGGCGGCGGCACGGGGCGCAGGGCCTGCTCAAGTACACCGAGGAGCAGACCGTGGCCCACCAGCGGGTGCTGCCGGCCGCGCCGTCGTGGCGCCTCGCGGGCGCGCGCTACCCCGCGGTCATCCGGCCGGCGGTGCAGGTCCTGCGGCGGCTGCCGTGAGGGCGCGGGCC
>JAEZAR010000436.1 GCA_023430425.1 Actinomycetes bacterium
GTTAGCGGCCGGGCGGCGCCGCGGTGCTCAGGGCGTCGCGGCCGCCGCGGCACGGGCGGCCGCGGGCAGGGCGTCGAGCACGCGGGCCACGGCGTCGTCGTCGTGCGCGGCGGAGACGAACCACGCCTCGAACGCCGACGGCGGCAGGAGGACGCCGGCGTCGACCATGGCGTGGAAGAACGCGCGGTACCGGAACACGTCCTGGGCCTGCGCCTCGGCGTACGAGGTGACGCGGGTCGCCGCGGGCGCCGCGCCGATGAACACCGAGAACAGGCTCGCCGCCCGGCCGACGTGGTGCGGCTGCCCGACGGAGTCGAGCGCCTCACCGACCGCCCGCCGCAGGATGGCGGCGACCTCGTCCACGCGCGCGTGCACCGCGTCGTCGGCCAGGCGCAGCGTCGCGAGGCCGGCGGCGACGGCGACGGGGTTCCCGGACAGGGTCCCGGCCTGGTAGACGGGGCCGGCGGGGGCGAGGGCGTCCATGACCGACGCCGGGCCACCCACCGCCGCGACCGGCAGCCCACCGCCGAGGACCTTGCCGAAGGTGACCAGGTCGGGCGCCCACGACCAGCCCTCGCGGACGTCGGCGCCCGGCGCCCCGGCCTCCACGGCCCACCAGCCGCCGCGGCTCGCGCGGAAGCCCGTGAGCACCTCGTCGAGGACGAGCAGGGCGCCGTGGCGGGCGGTCAGGTCCCGCAGATCGCGGTTGAAGCCGCCGAGCGGCGCGACCACGCCCATGTTGCAGGGCACCGCCTCGGTGATGACGGCCGCGATCCGGTCGCCGTGCGTGGCGAACGCGGCCTCCACGGCGGGGAGGTCGTTGTACGGCAGCACGACGGTCTCCGCCGCGGTGGCGGACGTGACCCCGGCCGACCCGGGGAGCCCCAGCGTGGCGACGCCCGAGCCGGCGGCCGCGAGCAGCCCGTCCGCGTGCCCGTGGTAGCAGCCGGCGAACTTCACGACCAACGGACGACCGGTGACGCCGCGCGCGAGCCGGACGGCCGTCATCGTCGCCTCCGTGCCGGTGGAGACGAGACGCAGCCGCTCGACGAACGGGACCCGGCGGACCACCTCCTCCGCGAGCTCGGCCTCGGCGGGTGTCGGAGCGCCGAACGACAGGCCGCGGGCGGCGGCCTCCTGCACCGCGGCGACCACCTCGGGGTGCGCGTGGCCCAGGAGGGCCGGCCCCCACGAGCCCACGAGGTCCACGTACTCGCGGGCCTCGACGTCGGTGACGTACGCCCCGCGTGCGCTCACGAGGAAGCGCGGCACCCCGCCCACCGAGCCGTAGGCGCGCACGGGCGAGCTGACGCCACCCGGCAGCACGGCGCGGGCGCGCTCGAAGGCCTGCGCGTTGGTCACCGGGCCCTGCCCCGTCACCGGGCCTCCCGCAGCCAGCCGGCGAGCTCGGTCGCCCAGTACGTCAGCACGGCCTCGGCGCCGGCGCGCCGGATCGCCAGCACCGACTCCTCGACCGCCCGGCGCCGGTCGAGCCAGCCGCGGGCCGCGGCCGCCTCGAGCATCGCGTACTCGCCCGAGACCTGGTACGCCCAGACTGGGACCGGGCTGACCCCGGCGACGTCGGCGAGCACGTCCAGGTAGGAGGCGGCGGGCTTGACCATCACGACGTCGGCGCCCTCGGCGACGTCGAGGAGCGCCTCGCGCACGCCCTCGCGGCGGTTCGCCGGGTCGAGCTGGTAGGTGCGCCGGTCCCCGACGAGGGTGGACTCGACCGCGTCCCGGAACGGCCCGTAGAACGCGGACGCGTACTTCGCCGCGTACGCCAGCAGGACCACATCGGGGCGGCCGTCGTCGTCGAGCGCCGCACGCACCGCCGCGACCTGCCCGTCCATCATCCCCGACAGCCCCAGCACGTGGGCGCCCGCCTCGGCCTGGGCGGCTGCCATCCGTGCGTACACCTCGAGCGTGGCGTCGTTGTCGACCCGCCCCCGGTCGTCGAGGACGCCGCAGTGCCCGTGGTCGGTGAACTCGTCGAGGCACAGGTCCGCCATCACCACCAGCGCGTCGCCCGCCTCCGCCACGGCGTCGGCGATCGCGACGTTGAGCACCCCGGCGGGGTCGCACGCCGCAGTGCCGGTCGCGTCCCGGTGCTCCGGCACCCCGAAGAGCATCACCCCCCCGACGCCGGCCGCGGCGGCCCGCCCGACCTCCCGCCGCAGCGACTCGCGCGAGTGCTGCGCGACCCCGGGCATCGAGGCCACGGGGACGGGCTCGCGCGCACCCTCGCGCACGAAGAGGGGCAGCACGAGGTGCGACGGCTCGACGTGCGTCTGGGCGGCCAGCCGGCGCAGGGCCGGGGTCGCGCGCAGGCGCCGGGGGCGGTCCTGGGGGAACGTCACGGCTCCTCCTGAGCGGTGGGCGGGGCGGGGCGAGCGGCGGCGAACTCGACGAGGGCGTCGACGAGGGCCTCACCCGAGGCCACGGGCGGCACGACGTCGACCCGCAGGCCCGCGGACCGGGCGGCGGCGGCGGTGCGTGGACCGATGCACGCCACGACGGTGGACGCCGCCGGGGTGCCCACGAGCTCCAGCAGACCCGCGACGGTGCTGGTCGAGCTGAGCAGCACGGCGTCGTACGCGCCGCCCCGCAGGCCGTGCCCGACGGCGCCCGGCGGGGCCTCCGCCGCGACGGTCCGGTAGGCGACGCACAGGTCCAC
>JAEZAR010000118.1 GCA_023430425.1 Actinomycetes bacterium
GGTGGACCCCGCGACCGTTCCCGAGCTCGTGGTGGTCCCCACGGACGGCGCGCCTGTGCGCGACCGCTGACCCGGGACCGGCGACCGGTAGCGTGGGCGTGCGCACGCGAGGGGAGGAGCCAGTGGACGAGCCCGGGAGCACCGGCGCGCCCGTGACGGGCGACGCCGCCGTGGACGCCGCGCTCGGCGAGCTGGCCCGCCTGACGGACCTCGAGCTCGACGAGCACCCGGCGGTCGTCGACGCCGTGCAGGCCGCGCTCGCCGACCGCCTCGCGGAGTCGGACTGATGTCGCCCCCCGCCCGGCTCGACTCCGAGCTGGTCCGTCGCGGGCTCGCACGGTCCCGGCAACGGGCCGCGGACCTCGTCGCCGCCGGCCGCGTCGAGGTCGCCGGCGCGGTGGCGAGCAAGCCCGCCCAGCCCGTGGGCCCGGACGTCACGGTCACCGTGCGGGGCACCGACCGCCCGGAGTACGTCTCCCGGGCCGCCCACAAGCTCGTGGGCGCGCTCGACGGGACCGAGCGGCTGGCGCCGGGCGCCGTCGTCGTGCCGGGGGCCCGGTGCCTCGACGCGGGAGCCTCGACCGGCGGGTTCACGCAGGTCCTGCTCGAGCGCGGCGCGGCGCACGTGCACGCGGTGGACGTCGGCCACGGGCAGCTCGACCCCGTGCTCGCCGCGGATCCCCGGGTCACCGCGCGCGAGGGGGTCAACGTGCGGGGCCTGACGCCCGGCGACGTCGGGGGACCGGTCGACCTCACGGTGGCGGACCTGTCGTTCATCTCCCTCACGGTCGCGCTGCCCGCGCTCCTCGCCGTCACACGCGCCGGCGCCCCGCTGCTCGTCATGGTCAAGCCGCAGTTCGAGGTGGGGCGCGACCGGCTCGGCAGCTCGGGGGTCGTCTCCTCGCCCGGGCTGCGGGCCCAGGCGGTGACCCAGGTCGCCGACGCCGCCTTCCGCCTCGGGGCCCAGGTGCGCGCGGTCGTCCCCAGCCCGTTGCCGGGGCCCGCCGGCAACCACGAGTACTTCCTGTGGCTCACGGCCGGCCGACCGGGGCCCGATGGCCCGACCGGCACCCCCGCAGCAGCGGGCGACGAGGCGGAGACCGTGCGCCGCGCCGTCGCGAGCGCGGTGGCGCGGGCGGTCGAGGAGGGCCGGGCCGTGCTGGTGGAGCGGGGCGAGGGATGAGCGGCTCCGTCCTCGTGGTGACCCACAGCGGGCGCCCTGACGCCATGCACGCCGCCGAGGAGGTGGCGGGTGCGCTGCGGCGAGCGGGTCTGCAGCCCGTGGGCGAGGAGGACCTCGCGGACGTCACCGACCTGGCGATGGTGCTCGTGCTCGGCGGCGACGGGACGATCCTGCGGGCTGCCGAGCTCACCCGGGGCACGCCGGCGCCGCTCCTCGGCTTCAACCTCGGCCACGTCGGCTTCCTCGCGGAGGCCGAGCGGGAGGACATCGACGAGGCGGTGCGCCGCATCGCGGCCGGCGACTACGACGTCGAGGAGCGGGGCACCATCGAGGTCCGGGTCCTGCGTCCCGGTGCCCCCCCGGTCCAGGACTGGGCGCTCAACGACGCGACGGTGGAGAAGGGTGACCCCGCCCGCATGATCGAGGTGGTCGTCGAGGTGGACGGTCGCCCCTTGTCGTCCTTCGGGTGCGACGGCGTCGTGATGGCGACCGCGACCGGCTCGACGGCCCACGCGTTCTCCGCCGGTGGACCGGTCGTGTGGCCCGACGTCGAGGGCATGCTCCTCGTGCCCGTCTCGGCCCACGCGCTGTTCGCCCGGCCGCTCGTCGTCGGTCCGCGCTCGGTGCTGGCCGTCGAGGTGATGAGCCGGTCGGTGAGCCCGGGCGTGCTCAGCTGCGACGGGCGCCGCACCGTGCCGCTGCCCGTGGGCACCCGCGTCGAGGTGCGCCACGGCGACCTGCCGGTGCGCCTGGCCCGCCTCTCGCACGCCCCGTTCACCGACCGCCTCGTGTCCCGCTTCGACCTGCCCGTCAGCGGCTGGCGGGGCCGCGCGCCCAACGGGCAGGCGACCGGCCGACCGGGACCGGCATGATCGAGGAGATCCGGATCGAGAACCTCGGAGTCATCGCGTCGGCGCGCGTCGAGGTGGGGCCCGGGCTCACCGCCGTCACGGGCGAGACCGGAGCGGGAAAGACGATGCTGCTCACCGGCCTGGGCCTCCTCCTCGGCGGCCGCGCGGACCCGGGCACGGTGCGCCTCGGTGCGGAGCAGGCGTCCGCGGAGGGGACGTTCGTCGTGGACCCGGGGTCGCCGGCGGCCGAGCGCGCCGCGGAGGCGGGGGCCGAGGTCGACGACGGCGCCCTGGTGATCCTGCGGACAGTCGCGGCGGCGGGGCGCTCGCGGGCCCACCTCGGGGGCCGCACCGTCCCCCAGACGGTGCTGGCCGAGCTCGCCGAGCACCTCGTGACGGTGCACGGCCAGTCGGACCAGGCGCGCCTGCGCTCGCCGTCGCGCCAGCGGGCGGCGCTCGACGCCTACGCCGGCCCGGGTCACGGGCGTCTGCTCGAGGAGTACCGGACGGCGTGGACCCGACGCCAGCGGCTGACCGCGGAGCTCGACGACCTCGTCGGGCACGCGCAGGAGCGGACGCGCGAGGCCGAGCTGCTGCGGCTCGGGCTGGCGGAGGTCGAGCGGGTCGACCCGCAACCGGGGGAGGACCTCGAGCTCGCCGCGGAGGCCGAGCGCCTCGGGCACGCCGAGGACCTGCGGGCGGCGGCGCAGGCCGCTCACGACGCCCTGACGGGGACGGACGACGCCGCGGGACCGCCGGCGGCCGCAGTGCTCGTCGACGTCGCGC
>JAEZAR010000150.1 GCA_023430425.1 Actinomycetes bacterium
CCGCGACGGTACGCGGGCGTGCCGAGCGCGAGGACCACGAGCCCGAGGGCGAGCGCGCCGAGCATGACCCCCGTCATCGCCGCCGTGCCGCCGCCGAGCGGCCCGACGGACGAGCCGACCACGCCCCCGAGGCCCGCCTGCAGGAAGCCGAGCACCGCGGCGGCGGTCCCGGCCCGTTCGCCGTGGCGCGAGATCGCCAGCGCCGACGCGTTCGCCTGCACGAACCCCAGCGAGGAGAGCGTGAGCGCGAGCATCGCGACCGTCGCGGGCAGCCCACCGGTCCGGCTGACGGCCACGAGCACCAGGAGCACGGCGAGCGCGACCGACGCGGGCAGCGCGGTCCGCAGCAGGCGCAGGGGCCCGACGCGCCGGACCACCGCCGCGTTGGCCTGGGCGCCCAGCACGAGCGCCACCCCGCCCACCGCGAAGAGCGCCGCGAACGCGGCCTTGCCCACCCCGTGCTCGACCTGGAAGGCGAAGGTCGACCCGGCGACGTAGGCGATGATCACGCCCATCACGAGCCCGGGCAGGACGCCGAGCGCGAGGAAGTGCCGGTCCCGCAGGATCACCGCGTACCCGCGGGCGACCTCCCGCGCACCGCGGGCGGCCCGGCGCTCCGGCGGCAGCGTCTCCGGCAGGTACCGCAGCGCCAGGAGCCAGATCACGAGCGCCAGCACCGACAGGGTCACGAAGACTCCCCGCCAGCCCCAGTGCGCCGCGACGAACGCGCCGGCCGTGGGCGCGAGCAGCGGCGCCGCCCCGATGACGAGCATGAGCCGCGAGAGCAGGCGGGCCGCCTCGGCGCCCGAGTACAGGTCCCGGACGATCGCGAACGCGACGACAGTCGCCCCGGCGGACGCGAGGCCCTGGGTGACGCGCAGGACCGAGAGCTGCGCGATGTCCTGGGCCGCGAGGCACAGCAGCGACAGCACGACGTGGGTCCCGATGCCGATCAGGGCCGGCCGACGGCGGCCCACCCGGTCGGCCGCCGGTCCGACGATCAGCTGGCCGAGTGCGCCTCCGAGAAGCATCCCGGTGATCGTGAACTGCGCGCCCGCGCGGGTCGCGCCCAGGTCGCGGGCGACCTCGGGCAGCGAGGGCAGGTACATGTCCGTGCTGACGGCCGGGAGGAGCGTGAGCATGCCGATCACCAGGACCAGCGCGGGTCCTTGGGTCGGCCGCCGGGCGGCTCCTCGTGCCATCCCACGAGTATGTGGTCACATCGTTTCGATACGCGACCCGATTGCGGACGCGCCACGCCCGGCGAGGTGTCGGGCGGGGCGGCGGCGGACCGGGGCGGGTGTCGGTCGGGCGGGGCAGACTGAGCACATGTGCGGCCGCTACGCGTCCTTCCGGGACGCCCAGGACCTGGCCGACGCGTTCGCGGTCGCCCCGCCCGACGTCGCCGAGGACGCCCGGCTGCTCCCGCCGTCGTGGAACGTGGCGCCGACCGACGCGGTGCGGGTCGTCGTGGAGCGCGTGCCCAAGGCCACCTCGCAGGGCCGCGACGGCACCGGCCGCGGCGACGGCTCCGATGGCAGCGACGACGGCACCGATGGCAGCGACGACGGCGCGGACGCGACCGGTCCGGAGCCCGTGCGCTCCCTGCGCCTGGCCCGGTGGGGCCTCGTTCCCGGGTGGGCGAAGGACCCCTCGGTGGGCTCCCGCATGATCAATGCCCGCGTCGAGACGGTGACCACCAAGCCCGCGTTCCGCAGGGCGGCGGCCTCGCGGCGGTGCCTCGTCCCCGCGGAGGGCTACTACGAGTGGCAGACCCTGCCCGACGACGCCCCCGGACCCGCGGCACCCACCGGGCGTGCGGGGCGGGGGACGCGCGGTCGGCCCCGCAAGCAGCCGTTCTGGATCCACCGCGCGGACGGGGGCCCGCTGGCGTTCGCGGGGCTCTACGAGTTCTGGCGGGATCCGTCGCGGGCCGACGACGACCCCGGACGGTGGCTCGTCACCGTGACGATCGTCACCGGCGGCGCCCCCACCGACGACCCCGCCCTCGCCGAGATCCACGACCGCCAGCCCGTGATGCTGGATCCCTCCCGGTGGGACGCGTGGCTCGACCCGGCGCTGACCGACCCCGACCGCGTGCAGGACCTGCTCGCGCGGTCCGTCGGCACCGCGCCCGGCCTCGTGGCGGTCCCCGTCTCCACCGACGTCAACGCCGTCGCCAACGACGGGCCCCACCTGGTCGAGCCGGTCGAGACCGAGGTCCCGCTCACCCTCGACCTGGGCTGACCTCCGCCGCCTCCACGAGAACGGGCCGCACCTCGCCGACGCCGGGCAGGTCCTGGTTCGCGAGCGGCGTGAGCCGGAAGCCCGGCTCCGCCGCGAGCAGGGCCGCCGTCACCTCGTCCGTGAGCACTGCCCCGGGCTCCGCGGCCGCCGTGAGCCGGGCCGCGAGGTTGACCGGGGTGCCGTAGACGTCGCCGAACCGGGCGAGGACGTGGCCCCACACGAGCCCGACCCGGACGGGCGTCGGGCTGCCGGCGTCGAAGGTGCGCGCCAGCTCGAGGGCGACGAGCCCGCCGCTGCGGGCGTCGTCGGCGACGAAGAACACCGCGTCCCCGATCGTCTTCACGGTACGGGCGCCGGCGCGGCTCACCACGTCCTGGGTCCGCACCTCGAACCCCTGCACGAAGTCCGCGAGCTCGCCGGCGGTCATCCCCGCGGTGCGCGCGGTGAACGAGACGATGTCGGCGAACCCCACCGCGCGCGTGAGCGGCAGGCGCGCGTCGTCGGGCGCACCGCGCGCGGTGGCCACCTGCGCGGCCATCCGGCCCATGTGCGCGACCAGCTGCTGTCGCCACGCGTGCACGAGCTGCTCCTGCAGCACGGGCGCTGCGTCGGCGAGCCGGTCGAGCAGCAGGAGTCGCGCGCTCACGTCGTCGAGCTCGTAGCGCCGGGCCAGGTGCTCGACGAGGGCCTCGAGCTGCCACACGACGAGGCGGTCGGTCAGGTGCCCCACGGACCGGACGAGCTGGGCGGCGACGTCGGACCCGAGCATGCTCCGGTCGCTGTGCTCGAAGAGCAGGCCCAGGACCTGGGCGTCGTACTCGGTGAGCACCTTCGCGTCGGCGTCCTCGGGCAGGCCGAAGACCTGCCAGAGCGCGAGGACCCGCTGGGTCGGCACGCCGAGCCGCTCCGCGACCTCCGGGAGGCTCAGCTGCCGCGGCCCCCCGAGGAGCCGCTGCTCCAGGCGCGCGAACGTGGACGTCTCGGGTCCGGCGCCTTCGTCCACGCGGCCAGGCTAGCCACGGCCGGGCGGGACGGTCACCCGCGCACGTGCTCGACGTCCCCGGCGAGGACCGCCTGCACGTGGCCGGCGTCGTCGGCCACCCGCAGGGCCCCGTCGACGCCCAGGGACACCGCGGTGCCCACGAGGACGTCCCCGCCCGGCCGCAGCACCCGCACGGGCGAGCCGAGGGTCGCGCACACGGCGGCGCACGCGGCGGCGAGGCC
>JAEZAR010000228.1 GCA_023430425.1 Actinomycetes bacterium
GGGGGCGGCGGACCGCCGCCCTGCCACGCGGCGTGCGCCCGGGGCGCCCGAGGTCGTGGCCGGCCGCAATGCCGTCGTCGAGGCCCTGCGGGCGGGGGTGCCGTGCGACGTCGTGTGGGTGGGCCACCGGGTCGAGGTCGACGACCGGGTCCGCGAGGTGCGCCGCCTCGCCGCCGAGCGCAACCTGCCGCTCCTCGAGGTCACCACCGCGGAGCTCGACCGCACGACCGGCGGTGTGGTGCACCAGGGCGTGGCGATCGGCGTCCGGCCGTACCGGTACGCCGAGCTCGGCGAGATCCTCGCGCGCGCGGAGCGGGCGGGCGAGGCGCCGCTGGTCGTCGCGCTCGACGGGGTGACGGACCCGCGCAACCTCGGCGCGGTCCTGCGGTCGGCGGGTGCCTTCGGCGCCCACGGCGTCGTGGTCCCGGAGCGACGGGCCGCCGGCGTGACCGCCGCCGCCTGGAAGGTGTCCGCGGGCGCCGCCGCGCGGGTGCCGGTGGCCCGCGTGACGAACCTGGTGAGGGCCCTCGGCGAGCTGCGGGAGGCGGGCTGCTTCGTCGTCGGGCTGGACGCCGGCGGCACGAGCGCCGTCGCCGACCTCCACCTGGCCACCGACCCGGTCGTCGTCGTCGTCGGGTCGGAGGGCAAGGGCCTCGGCCGGCTCGTCCGCTCGACCTGCGACGTCGTCGCGGCGATCCCGATCCGGGGCGACACTGAGTCCCTCAACGCAGGGGTGGCGGCGGGCATCGCCCTGTACGAGGTGGCCCGCCTACGGGCCCAGGGCTGAGGGCTCTCAGTCGACGACGCGGGGCAGGATCGCCGTGTCCGCGCCGAGCACCTCGGCCTCGTCGGGACGGTGCCGCAGGACGTTGTCCGCGTAGCTGTGGGCGGCCTCGACCATCGGCACGTCACGGCCCTGCTCGCGCGAGATGTACCAGCGGTGGTCGAGCATCTCGTGGAAGATCTGGGCCGGCTGGAGCTTGCCGCGCAGCTCGCGCGGGACGGCCCGCACGGCCGGCTCGAAGACGTGCGTGAGCCAGTCGTGCGCGACGAACTCCTCGTCCTCGCCCTGCCGGTCGGCGGTCGCCTGGAACGCGTCGAGGTCGTTGAGCAGCCGCCGGGCCTGCTCCTCCTGGACGTCGAGCCCGGTGAGCCGCAGGAGCCGGCGTGAGTGGTGACCCGCGTCGACCACCTTCGGCTGGATCCGGACGGTGGTGCCGTCCACGTCGGTCGTGATCGCGAGCTCGCCGACGTCGAACCCGAGCTCGTTGAGGCGGTCGATCCGGGCCGCGACCCGCCAGCGCTCGTCGGTGCGGAACGACTCCTCCCCGGTCAGCGCGTCCCACAGCGTGCGGTAGCGCTCCACGAGACGGTCGCCGACGGCGATCGGGTCCACGCCGGGCTCCAGCAGCTCCCCGGCCTCGAGGTCCATGAGCTCGCCGATGATGTTCACGCGCGCGACGTCGATGTCGTAGGTGCGCTGGCCGACGGAGAGCCGGTCGTGCAGCTCGCCGGTCTCGGCGTCGACGAGGTACGCGGCGAACGACCCGGCGTCGCGCCGGAACAGCGTGTTCGACAGCGACACGTCGCCCCAGTAGAAGCCGGACAGGTGCAGCCGCACGAGCAGCACGGTCAGCGCGTCGATGAGCCGCCGGGTGGTGTCCGGCTGCAGGCTCTGCTGGCTGAACAGGGCCCGGTACGGGAGCGAGTACTGCAGGTGCTGGGTGACGAGGACCGCCTCGAGGCGCTCGCCCGCGGGGTCCATGCGGCCCGTGATGACGCCGACGGGCTCGACGCTCGGCGTGCCGATGCGCCGCAGCGCCCGGAGCAGCTCGTACTCCTTGTACGCGACGGTCTCCCCGATCTCCTTCACGGCGATGACCCGGCCGGAGAGCTTGACGAAGCGCACGACGTGGCGGCTGATGCCGCGGGGGAGTGCGGCGAGGTTCTCCGCCGGCCAGTCCTCGAGCGGGATGTGCCAGGGCAGGTCCAGCAGGGCCGGGTCCGGCGCGGCGGCGGTGATCTGCAGCGCACCCGTCAGCGGCACGGTCATGGCGTCCTCCGGACGCGCGAAGGGCGGGACGGCAGTCCGCCGCCCCGCCCTTCGCGTCGGTGGGTCAGTTCAGGCGCTCGCCGGTCGAGGCGGAGAACGCGTGGAGCTCACCGGTCTTGATGGCGACCCAGATCGTGTCGCCCTTGCGCGGCGGGGTCCGCGGGTCGACGCGCACGATGATCTGCGCCTCGCCGGCACCGGAGTGGATCTCGCGGGCCGCGGCACCACCCATGACGAGCTCGCCGTACGCGAGGGCGTCGGCGCCGAGCTCCTCCACGAGCACCACCTTGATGGGGATGGCGCCCTCGGTGGCCTGGCTGACGACGTCCAGCGCCTCGGGCCGGAAGCCGATCGTGACGTGGCCGCGGTCCTCGGGGACGATCTTGCCGAGGATGCTGCGGTCGAGCGGGATGCGGGTGTTGGCCAGCTGCGCGCCGCCCTCGACCACCTGGAACGAGCCGATGTTCATGGCCGGGGAGCCGATGAAGCCCGCGACGAAGACGTTCGTCGGGGTGTCGTACAGCTCGCGCGGGTCACCGACCTGCTGGAGCAGCCCGTCCTTGAGCACCGCGATCCGGTCGCCCATCGTCATGGCCTCGGTCTGGTCGTGCGTCACGTACACGGTCGTGACGCCGAGGCGACGGGTGAGGGAGGCGATCTGCGACCGCGTCTGGACGCGGAGCTTGGCGTCGAGGTTCGACAGCGGCTCGTCCATGAGGAAGACCTGGGGCTGACGCACGATGGCGCGGCCCATGGCGACGCGCTGACGCTGGCCACCGGACAGCGCCTTCGGGCGCCGGTCCAGGTACTCGCTCAGGTCGAGCATCTTCGCCGTCTCCTCGACGCGCTTGCGGATGTCCGCCTTCGGCACGCCGGCGATCTTGAGGGCGAAGCCCATGTTGTCCGCGACGGTCATGTGCGGGTACAGGGCGTAGTTCTGGAAGACCATCGCGATGTCGCGGTCCTTCGGCTGGACGTCGGTGACGTCCCGCTCGCCGATGAGCACCCGACCGGCGTTGACGTCCTCCAGGCCTGCGAGCATCCGCAGGGAGGTGGACTTGCCGCAGCCCGAGGGGCCGACGAGGACGAGGAACTCGCCGTCCTCGATGTGCAGGTCCAGGGCGTCGACGGCGGGACGCTCGGTCCCGGGGTAGATCCGCGTGGCCTTGTCGAAGGTCACAGTTGCCATGCTCGTTTCCCTCCACCGGCAGGTACGTGCCGGACGATCCGAGTGGAGTCGCGGTGCCGGACGGCACCGACACGGACGACCTCGTCCGTGCGACCGCCCCATCGTGCCACATGCCCGCGGTCGCGGTGGAGGCCCCGGTGTCCGCGGTCCCGGCTCAGGTGGCGCCGTCGACGAGGTCGGCCAGGTGGTCCAGGAGCGCGGCCACCGCGGGCGGGTCCGCCACCCGGAACCGGGCCGCGGTGGGCCCCGGGCCGACCTTGACCGTCACGTCGCCCGCCTCGAGGAGGGCGAACGCGCGCTCGTCCGTGACGTCGTCGCCCGCGTACAGCACCTGGTCGACGCCGACCTCGGCCCGCAGCGCGCGCAGCGCCTCCCCCTTGGAGACGTCGAGCACGGACAGCTCGACCACCTCCTTGCCGGCGAGCACGTCGACGCCGGCCGCACGCCCCAGGTCCTCGGCGGCCGGGGCGAGGCGGGCGGCGTCGTCGCGCGTGGCGGTGCGGGTGTGCAGCACGACGGAGGCCGGCTTGTGCTCGAGCCGCGCAGTGGTCCCGGCGACGAGGCGCTCGAGGGATGCCGTGAGGTCCGCGAGCACCGCGGCCTCGCGCGGCGGCAGGTCGAGCGGCGTCCGGTCGAGGCCGCCGGGGGTCGACGTGCCGCGCTCGGCGCCGTGACCCCCGACGAGGTGCGTGCC
>JAEZAR010000237.1 GCA_023430425.1 Actinomycetes bacterium
ACCGGTGGCGCGGAAGATCGGGCGGTAGCGGGCGACGCGCCCGAGGACCTCGTCCGCGAGCACCGGGTCGCCGCGGCGCATCTCGAGGGTGTCGGGGTTGTGGCAGTACAGGCAGCGCAGCGGGCACCCGGACAGGAAGGTCGTCAGGCGCGTGCCCGGGCCGTCGACGGCCGTGACCAGCTCCCACGAGTGCACCGAGCCCAGCTCACCCGCACGCACCAGGGCGAACGTCTCCGCCCGGTCCGCCTCGTGGCGGTCCAGGCCGGCGGTGCCGGCCGTGGTGCGCCCGGCCGCGCCGCCGACGAGCGGGGAGTCCAGCTCGATGATCGGCGCGCCGACCTGCGTCGGGACCGCGGGGAGGGTCGTGCTGCTCATGGCTCAAGTCTCCGTCGCTCATCCCATGAATTCGTGGGACGAATGTCCACCCCCGGTCGCCGCCGGGTGTGACGCGCACCACGCGCGGCTGCGCTCGGGGCCCCGGCGGACCCACGGGACGCGCGGCGCACGGCGCGCCCGCGACGCGCCGGGGCCGGCGGTCGCACGACCGCCGGCCCGTGGGCGCGAGGGGGTCAGAGGGCGCCGTGGAACGTCCGCGAGAGCACGTCGAGCTGCTGCTCGCGCGTGAGGCGGACGAAGTTCACCGCGTAGCCGGAGACCCGGATGGTCAGCTGGGGGTACTTCTCCGGGTGCTCCATCGCGTCCTCGAGGGTCTCCCGGTTGAGGACGTTGATGTTCATGTGGAAGCCCTGCGAGACGTTGTACGCGTCGAGGAGCCCGACGAGGTTGCCCACCTGCTCCTCGCGCGTCCGGCCGAGGCCCGAGGGCACCACCGTGGAGGTCAGCGAGATGCCGTCCTGCGCGTCGTCGTAGGGCAGCTTGGCGACCGACAGGGCGCTGGCGAGCATGCCGTGGGAGTCGCGGCCGTTCATCGGGTTCGCGCCCGGTGCGAACGGCTCACCCGTGCGGCGGCCGTCCGGCGTGTTGCCGGTGTGCTTGCCGTACACGACGTTGGAGGTGATCGTCAGCACCGACTGGGTGTGCCGGGCGTTCCGGTACGTCGGCTGCCGGCGGATCTTGGCCATGAAGCTGCGGACGAGCTCCACCGCGATGTCGTCCACGCGGTCGTCGTCGTTGCCGTACGTCGGGAAGTCGCCCTCGACGACGTAGTCGACGACCAGCCCCGTGTCGTCGCGCACGGGGCGCACCGTGGCGTGCTTGATCGCGGACAGCGAGTCGGCCGCCACGGACAGCCCCGCGATCCCGCAGGCCAGGGTGCGCAGGACGGCGCGGTCGTGCAGCGCCATCTCGATCCGCTCGTAGGCGTACTTGTCGTGCATGTAGTGGATGCAGTTGAGCGCGTCGACGTACGTCTCGGCGAGCCAGTCGAGCAGCGAGTCGTACGCCGCCCACACCTCGTCGAACTCGAGCACGTCGCCGGTCAGGGCGGGTCGGGCGGGCGCGACCTGCGCCCCGGAGATCTCGTCGCGACCGCCGTTGATCGCGTACAGCAGGGCCTTGGCGACGTTGACGCGGGCGCCGAAGAACTGCATCTGCTTGCCGACGGTCATCGCCGACACGCAGCACGCGATCGCGCCGTCGTCGCCGCACTGCTCGCGGACGAGCCCGTCGGACTCGTACTGGATCGCCGAGGTGTCGATGGACACCTGGGCGCAGAACCGCTTGAACCCGTCGGGCAGCTCGTCGCTCCACAGCACCGTGAGGTTCGGCTCGGGCGCCGGGCCCAGGTTGTACAGCGTCTGCAGGTAGCGGAACGACGTGCGGGTGACGAGCGTCCGGCCGTCGTCGCCCATGCCGCCGATGCACTCGGTGACCCAGGTCGGGTCGCCCGAGAACAGCGCGTCGTACTCCGGGGTGCGCAGGAACCGCACGATCCGCAGCTTGATGACGAGGTCGTCGACGAGCTCCTGCGCCTGCTCCTCCGTGAGCACGCCGGCCTCGACGTCCCGCTGCAGGTAGACGTCCAGGAACGTCGACGTGCGGCCGAGCGACATCGCTGCGCCGTTCTGCTCCTTCACGGCGGCCAGGTAGGCGAAGTAGAGCCACTGGACGGCCTCGCGGCCCGTGGTCGCCGGCCCCGAGATGTCGTAGCCGTAGGTCGCCGCCATCGCCTTGAGCTCGGCGAGCGCGCGGACCTGCTCGGCGATCTCCTCGCGGTCGCGGATGACGTCCTCGGTCGAGCGCTCGAGGTCGAGCTCGGACTTCTCGGCCTTCTTCGCGGCGATGAGCGCGTCGACGCCGTACAGCGGCACGCGACGGTAGTCGCCGATGATCCGGCCGCGACCGTAGGCGTCGGGCAGGCCGGTGACGATGTGGGAGCTGCGGGCGGCGCGCACGTCGGGCGGGTAGACGTCGAAGACGCCGTCGTTGTGGGTCTTGCGGTACTGGGTGAAGATCTTCGCCACGTCGGGGTCCGGCTCGTAGCCGTACGTGCGCAGCGCGCCCTCGACCATCCGCCACCCGCCGTTGGGGATGATGGCGCGCTTCAGCGGGGCGTCCGTCTGCAGACCGACGATCAGCTCGTTGGCCTCGTCGATGTAGCCGGGGGCGTGCGAGGTGATGGTCGACGGGGTGTGCGCGTCCACGTCGTAGATCCCGCGCTCGCGCTCGGCGGGGAACATCCCCAGGAGCCTCGCCCAGATGCCGGTGGTGCGGGCGGTCGGGCTGGCGAGGAAGGCGGCGTCGCCGGTGTACGGCGTGTAGTTCCGCTGGATGAAGTCGCGGACGTCGACCTGCTCCGTCCAGGGCCCGGGGGCGAACCCGCGCCAGGCCTCGGGGACGACCGTGGACTCCGCCTCGGTGCTGATCGCCATCGCTCTTACTCCCTGTCCTCGTCGGTGTTACCACCGTAGGCAGGCAGACATGGGATGACCCGGGACCTTCGGGCACTTTCATGGGATGACCAGGTGACCTGGCTCAC
>JAEZAR010000246.1 GCA_023430425.1 Actinomycetes bacterium
GCCGGACACCGCCCCGGCGGCCGTCGTCCCTGCCGACGTGCCCGCCGACGTCCCTGCCGACGTCCTTGCCGACGTGCTCCGGGCCGCCGGCCCGGCCCCGGCGCGTCGCGGTCGCTACGTGCCCGTGGCCACGAAGTTCGGGCTGGCCGTCCTCGCCTCGGCGGCCTGGGTCGGCCTGTCCATGTGGATCTCGCGTCCGTGGCTCGCGGAGCTCGACGCGGCGGTCGGCACGGTGCTGGCGTGGGTGATCGTCGTCCTCATCGCGTACCTGCCGGGCGCGATCGTGGCGTTCCTCGCGGCGTCGCTCACCCTGGACCGTCAGCCGCCGCTGCCGGCGACGGCGCCGACCGCTGCGGTGACGGTGATCATCGCCGCGCGCAACGAGCAGGCCGCCATCGCGCGCACGCTCGAGGGCATCGCGCGCTCCGACCACGCGGGGCCGGTCCACGTCCTCCTCGCGGACAACGGCTCGAGGGACGGCACGGTGGCCACGGCGCGTCGCGCGGCGAGGCGGCTGGGCCTGCGGTTCGCCGTCGTCCGTGAACGCCGCCCGGGCAAGGCGCACGCGCTCAACGCGGCGCTCGCGCGGGTGCGGACGGACCTGGTGGTCACCGTGGACGCGGACACGCTGCTGCACCGGGAGGCCCTGCGGCGCCTCGTCGCGCGGCTCGAGGCGGCGCCCGCCGACACGGACGCCGTCGCCGGCACCGTGCTCGTGCGCAACTCGCGCGCGAACCTCCTCACGCGGATGCAGGAGTGGGACTACTACCTCGGCATCGCCGCGGTGAAGCGGATGCAGGGGCTGTACCAGGCCACGCTCGTCGCCCAGGGCGCCTTCTCGCTCTACCGCACCTCGGCCCTGCGGGCCGTCGGGGGCTGGCCGGACGCGATCGGGGAGGACATCGTCCTCACGTGGCGGCTGATGGAGGGCGGTCGGCGCGTCTACTTCGAGCCGACCTCCGTCGCCTTCACCGACGTCCCGGAGCGCGTCGCCCACTTCTGGCGTCAGCGGGCGCGGTGGGCGCGCGGCATGCTCGAGGGTCTGCGGGCGGTGCCGCCGTGGCGGCAGAGCCGGCCGCTGACCAGGGCGGTGGCCGGCGTCGACCTGCTCATCCCGCTGCTGGACGTCGGCTACGTGTGCATCTGGGTGCCGGGGCTGGTGCTGTTCGTCCTCGGGGTGCCCCTGGTCGTGTCCGCGTGGACGCTCGCGGTCCTGCCCGTCACCCTCCTCGTGTACGGCAGCGTGCGCGCCTACCAGGCCCGGCACGTCTTCGGCCCCCTGGGCCTGCGCGTGCGCCGCAACCGTCTCGGGTACGTCGCCTTCCTGCTCTGCTACCAGCTGCTGTGCTCGACGGCGTCCCTGGCCGGGTACGCCCAGCACCTCGCCGGGACGCGCCGCCGCTGGAAGTGACGCCGGTCGTCGCAGCTGTCCCGCGCGGCCGGCTCAGGAGTTCACGTCGTCGCCGTCGGCCATGAGCGAGTCGTCGTCGGCGACCTCGAGCGCCTCGAGCACGGGGTGGGCGAGGACGGCGTCCACCAGCTCGCGGGTGCCGCCCAGCACCGTCGAGTCGAGGTCGATCTCGGTCGCCGCGCACCAGGACCGGTCGGCCGCCCACAGCAGGCTCGGCGTCTGGTCCCAGGACCCCAGGGCGCCGTCGGTGCACCACGGCAGGACCGCCCCGAGCGGGCCGCGGAAGAGGAGGTAGGCGCGGTGCGGCAGCTCCAGGCGCGGAGCGTCGAGCACCTCGGGCGGGAAGGCCGGCGCAGGATGCGCGGGTCCCGCGGTGCCCCCCAGGGTCAGCATCGAGACGCCCCGGCCGTCGACCCAGCCCCAGCCCTCCCACACCGCCGCGACCACCTCGGCGCCCGGTCCGCCCGTGTGCGCCGCGAGGACCTCGAGGAGGGCGCCCAGCTGCTCCCGGTCGAGGGTCCCGACGGGCGAGCTCCAGGAGGGGTGGTGCCCCCACGGGTCCTCGAGGCGGAGCAGGCGCCACAGCTGGGCCCGGGGGTGCAGCCTCGTCCCGTGCTCGGCGGCGGCGTCGGCCCAGCGGGCACGGCGCCAGGTGACGTCCTCCGGCGCCGGCAGCAGCCGGCCGGGCGGGGGGTCGCGGACCTCCTGCACCTCCAGGCGGTGGAGCACCCGGGCGTAGGCGGCGTAGCCCCGCGGCACCAGCCCGCCGACGGTCGCCCCGAACGGGCCGAGGCGCTCGCGGATCCACGCCCCGACGGCGGGGTCGGGCTCGTGCGCGAGGCGGGCGGCGTCGTCCGTCATCGGGTCATCGTGAACCGGGTCGGGCGCCGATCGGGGCAGGACGCGCGGTCAGGACCGGTCCGTGCGCTCCGGCTCGTCCTCGCGGGCGCCTCCGAGGATCGGTGGGATCCGGGCGGCGGGCGCCCGCCGTCCGGGCTCGGCGAGGTGTGCCGAGCCCTCCGCGTCCCCGGGACCGCCGCGGGTCGCGTACAGGCTCGTGGCGGTCACGACCCCGAGGATCGCGACGATGACCAGCAGCGACCACAGCGTGGGCACCTCCGGCGTCGCCGGCCAGATGCCGTGGGCCCAGTGCAGGACCAGCTTGACGCCGATGAAGGCGAGGATGGCCGCGAGCCCGTAGCCGAGGTGGACCAGCTTGCTCAGCGCGCCCTGGAGCACGAAGTACAGCGCCCGGAGGCCGAGCAGGGCGAACGCGTTGGTGGCGAAGACGAGGTAGGGGTCGCCGGTGATGCCGTAGACGGCGGGCACCGAGTCGACGGCGAAGACGATGTCCGTGGCGAAGACGGCCACGACCACGAGCGCGAACGGCGTGACCGCCCGGCGACCGTCCTGGGTCACGGTCATCCGCGGGCCGCGGTACTCCTGCGTCACCGGCATGAACCGGCGCATGAGCCGGACCGAGCGCATCTGGGACACGTCGACCTCGTGGCCCGTGTGCTTGACCTGGTCCTTGAGGATCTTCACGGCGGTGACCAGCAGGATCGCCCCGAAGAGGAGGAACGCCCACGTGAAGTTCGCCAGGATCGCCGCGCCGAGCGCGATGAAGATCCCGCGCAGCACGAGCGCCCCCACGATCCCGTAGAGCAGGACCCTCTGCTGCAGCTCCGGCGGCACGGCGAACGCGGTGAGCAGGAGCATGAAGACGAAGAGGTTGTCGACCGAGAGGGACTTCTCGACGAGGTAGCCGGTGAGGTACTCCAGCCCGATCTGGCCCCCCCAGACGTTCCACACCACGACGGCGAACGTCAGGGGCAGCGCGATGTAGACGACGCTCCAGAACACCGCCTCCCGCATCGAGACCTCGTGCGGCTTGCGCGTGACGACGAAGTCCAGGACGAGCAGCGCGATGACGGCGGCGATCGTGACGGCCCACAGCGTGGGGGTCCCGATCGAGGACAGCGCCGTCGACGACGGCTCCGCGGCGGTCAGCAGGGGCACAGGGGTCTCCTCGGTCGGCGACAGGTCGGCCGAGGTCTCCTTCACCGCGCCGTCGACCGGGCGCGGCCACCGCCCGGGGTCACCTGCGGCGCCGTCCTGACCGGGTCGGTGCTGGGAAGTACTCCCCTCGCCCGGGGAGTTTATCGACGTCCGCCGATGACGCGCACCCGGGGAGGCACGCGGCACCGCCGGGCGGGCGGGGGACCGGTGGCACAGTAGGGCCATGCCAGCTCAGCCGGGTCACCGCCGACTCCCTCGTAGCACGCCGGGCGAGCAGGGGGTCCCGGCCCGTGCGCTCCTCGATCTCCTCGACGCGGTCGGGGACGGCGAGCCGGAGCTCCACAGCCTCATGGTCCTGCGGCACGGGCACGTCGTCGCCGAGGGCTGGTGGCACCCGTACCGCCCCGACCTGGTGCACGAGCTGTACTCACTGAGCAAGAGCTTCACCTCCACGGCCGTCGGCCTGGCCGTGGACGAGGGCCTGCTCACCGTGGACGACCTCGTGCTCGACCACCTCGGCGATCTCGCTCCGGCGTCGCCCGACCCCCGGCTCGCCCGGATGCGGGTCCGGCACCTGCTCACGATGACCACGGGCCACACCACGGCCACCGACGGCCGGGTCTTCGACCGGCACGACTGGGCGCGGGCGTTCCTCGCGCTGCCCCTCGAGGAGGAGCCCGGCACCGCGTTCCTGTACAACACCGCGGCGACCTACCTGCTGTCGTACCTGGTCCAGCGGCTCACCGGCAGCCGGCTGCTCGACTACCTGCGCCCCCGCCTGCTCGAGCCCCTCGGCATCGAGGGCGCGACCTGGGAGCAGTCCCCGGAGGGGGTCGACACCGGCGGCTTCGGGCTGTCGGCGACCACGGAGGACATCGCCTGCTTCGGGCAGCTGTACCTGGACGACGGCGTCTGGCGGGGACGGCGCCTGCTGCCCGAGGGCTGGGTCGCCGAGGCCACCCGGCGCCACAACGACTCCCACATCGCCACCGTCGACTGGGCCCAGGGGTACGGCTACCAGTTCTGGCGCTGCCAGCCGCGCGGCGTCTACCGCGGCGACGGCGCCTTCGGGCAGTTCTGCGTCGTCCTGCCCGAGCAGGACGCCGTCGTCGCGACGACGTCGGGCACCCCCGACCTGCAGGGCGTGCTCGACCGGGTGTGGGAGCACCTCGTCCCGGCGCTCGGTGGCGGTGGCCCGCACGCGGGCGGCGTGGGCGACGCGGGCGCGGAGGCCGAGCTCGCCG
>JAEZAR010000361.1 GCA_023430425.1 Actinomycetes bacterium
CCCGTAGACTCTGGGCCCGTGGCTCTCACCATCGGGATCGTCGGCCTGCCCAACGTCGGCAAGTCGACCCTCTTCAACGCCCTCACCCGCAACCAGGTGCTGGCCGCCAACTACCCGTTCGCGACGATCGAGCCGAACCTCGGTGTCGTCGCCCTGCCCGACCCGCGCCTGGAGGTCCTCGCCGGCCTCTTCGACTCCGAGCGCGTCGTGCCCGCGACCGTCTCCTTCGTCGACATCGCCGGGATCGTCCGGGGAGCGTCCGAGGGCGAGGGTCTCGGCAACAAGTTCCTCGCGAACATCCGCGAGGCCGACGCGATCTGCCAGGTGGTCCGCGCCTTCGCCGACGACGACGTCGTCCACGTCACGGGGCGCGTCGACCCGGCCGACGACATCGAGACGGTCGACACCGAGCTGATCCTTGCGGACCTCCAAACGCTCGAGCGCGCCATGCCGCGCCTGGAGAAGGAGGTCCGGGGCAAGAAGACCGAGCCGTCCGTCCTCGCGGCCGCCCAGGCGGCGCAGAAGGTGCTCGAGGAGGGCACCACCGTGTTCGCCGCCCGGGACCGGCTCGCCGCAGCCGGCGTCGACGCGGCCGCCCTCCGCGAGCTCCAGCTGCTCACGGCCAAGCCGTTCATCTTCGTCTTCAACACCGACGACGCCGGGCTCGCCGACGCCGACATGCAGGCCCGCCTGCGCGGGCTCGTCGCGCCGGCGGACGCCGTGTTCCTCGACGCCAAGTTCGAGTCGGAGCTCGTCGAGCTCGAGCCCGACGACGCGGCCGAGATGCTCGCCGACTCCGGCCAGGTGGAGCCCGGGCTCGACCAGCTCGCGCGCGTCGGCTTCCACACCCTCGGCCTCCAGACCTATCTCACGGCGGGGCCGAAGGAGGCGCGCGCCTGGACCATCAAGCGCGGCTGGACGGCGCCGCAGGCGGCCGGGGTCATCCACACGGACTTCGAGCGCGGCTTCATCAAGGCCGAGGTCATCAGCTACGCGGACCTCGTCGAGGCCGGCTCGGTGGCCGCCGCGCGCTCGGCCGGCAAGGCCCGGATCGAGGGCAAGGACTACGTGATGGCCGACGGCGACGTGGTGGAGTTCCGCTTCAACGTCTGAGCAGGTCCCGGTCCGGCTCAGTCGTCCGACAGCCGCTCCGTCAGCTCGTCCAGGAAGTCCCTGGCCTCGCCGTGCGCCGGATCGTCAGCGGGTGCGCGCGTGATCGCACCCCGGAGGACCTTGGCCGCCTGAGCCACGTCCCCCTTGCTGTCAGCGAGCACGACCGCGTTCCGGACCGCGTCGCCCAACCGGCTGAGCTCGCGGGGCGAGGTCTCCGCGCCTCCGTCGCGGTAGAAGCGCAGCCAGTTGCCGGCCGGGTCCACGAGACTGAACCCGCTCCGTCCGTCGGCGTCCTTGCGCGCGCGCGGCCGGGTGATCCGCGGGAAGCCCGTGACCGGCAGCTTCCCGTACGCCTCGCGAAGGCCTGCCGCGAGCTCCTCCCAGACCGGGGCCGTGTCGTCGACGATGACGAGACAGGAGCTGTGCGAGGTCTCGGGCCGGTGACCGTCCAGTCCGTAGTACTGCAGCTCGAACCCGTGACCGCGGAGGCCGATGGCGGGGTTGGGTCGCGTCTGGCGGTACGTGGTGCGGAAGCCCAGGGCCGCGAAGAAGCGCTCGATCTCGTCGATGTCGGCGCACGGCAGCAGTGGGATCGTGCGGGGGTCGGACACCTCAGCACCGTACGCGGGTGCCGGTCGACGGTCCAGGTGCCGATCCGGGTCGCGACGTGGTGGAGCTCCGCTTCGACGGGTCGCCGCGCCCGGGCCCTAGGCTCCCCGCATGACGACGCCGACCTCGTCCGAGCTGCGCGAGCTGCAGCGCCCGCTCAAGGACCGCTACCGGGAGGACCCTGCGGCCGCGCTCGTCCCGGCGCGCGCCGTCGCACGGGTGAGCACCGAGGGGATCAGCGCCGACGTCGCCGGCTGGGCCGGCACGACGACGGCTGGCCTCCACCCGGCAGCAGGCGGTGACGGCTCCCTCGCCTGCTCGGCGGACCTCCTGCTCGACGCGGTGGCGGCGTGCGCCGGCGTGACGCTGCGCAGCGTGGCGATCGCCATGGGCGTCGAGCTCCGGGCCGCCACGGTCGAGGTGGAGGGCCACTGGGACGCCCGCGGCACCCTTGCGGTCGACCGCGAGGTCCCGGTCGGCCTCACCGACGTCACCATCACCTTCCGGCTCGACACCGACGCGGACCCGGCGACGCAGGACAGGCTCGTCCAGCTCGCCGAGCGCTACTGCGTCGTCGCGCAGACCCTCACGTCCCCGCCCCGGCTCTCCGTACGCCGGGGGACCCCACCGACCTGAGCCGGCCCGGCTCGTCGGGTCCCCTCGTGGCGGTGGGCAGGCCGGTGCCCGACCTGCTCACCTCGCCTCCGCGGGCTGCCGGACGTACTGGCGACCGAGGTCCGTGCCGAGCACGGTGCCCGCCGGGTACCGGTCGGCGACCAGGAGCACCTCCATCACCGTCTCGTGCACGACGCCGTCCACCTCCTCCGGCGTCCCCTCGAAGTCCAGCCAGCCGCCGCGCGTGAGGCTGTCCCGGAAGGCCAGCACGAGGTCGTCGAGACTGCCCTGCCACTCCGCGACCTCCGCCGTCGTCGTCGCACGCTCGGAGTGCAGGCCCGCGAAGGCGCGTCCGCACCCGCACCCGCGGCCCGTGCCGCGCAGGTCGCTCGCGCAGATCACTCCGAACATCACCAGCTCGCCGGGCGTCGCCCAGGAGTAGTCGTCGTCCCGGTCGCCCTGCGTCTCCTCCGTCGCCACCAGCACTCGCACGCCCGCACCTCCACGTCGCCCGGACCAGCCGGTCGAACGCTAGTTCGAGCCACCGACACGGGGACGGGCCGCGTGCCGCGACGGATCAGGTGCGCCCGCTGGGCCCGGGGCGGGCGTCCTCGGCGTCCAGCGGCAGCTCGGCGATCGTGCGGTCCGAGTGCGCCCAGGCCCGCTCGGCGAGCCCGAGCACCTCGACGCGGGTCACGTCCGCGGGCACCCAGAAGTCGGCGTTGGGCTCTGCCCCGTCGTCGAACCAGGGGAGGGGCTCGGCGAACGGACGCCCGGAGCAGGGCGGTCACCCACGTCCGGCGGGGGTGGTCAGTACTGCAGCCGGCCCTCGGCGTCGAAGGCCGCGGGCCGCACGTCGACGACCCATGCCCGCTCGAGGGGCGCGTAGACGTGCGGGTACAGCTCGCCGTCCCCGCCGTCCTCCAGCTCGACCCGGACCCCGGCGTCGCGGACGAGCGACTCGTCGAGCACCAGCACGCACAAAGGCTCGGGGTCGTCGGCGTACACGGACCGGGCGACGTCCTGGACCTGGTCCGCGTAGGACGCGTGGACGAAGCCGACGGCGTCGAAGGAGCGCCCACGGGTGGACACGGCGTACCGGCCCGTCGCCAGGGCGTCGCGCCAGTCCGCCCGGTGGGCGATGTGGAGCAGGCGCACGAGGCCACCGTAGGACCACCGGCCCACCCTGGCGGGAACCGCGGCCGATCTGACCGACGCTGCGCCGATCCGTCCGGTTCGCCCGTTCCTGCGGACCGGACGACGGGCTCCGTCGTCGGGCACGTCCCGGCGGCGTTCCCGAGGGCACTTCCCGGCGTCCGGGCGCCTCGTGTCAACGGAATTCTGCGTTCGGGCCCGTGCTGGACCGCGCTGACCTGCAACGATGCTGAGACAGGTCGTCCCGCATCGTGAGAACTACCGGGTAGTATCGAAAAGGTAACGATCACACCGGCCGCAGGTCCGTGCGCCGATTGCCCGATTTCCCGGCTGTACGCTCGCCCAATCCAAGGGTGGACGCCCCCTCACCCTCGCGTCCCCGTGCGCGGGTCCCGGGCCCCAACCTCATCCGTCAGGAGGAACTTGTGAAGATCAGACGACTCGGCGCCGCCGGCGCCATCGTCGCGACGAGCGCGCTGGTTCTCAGCGCGTGCGCCACCCCGCAGGGGAGCGAGATCGTCGAGGACACCGCGGTGAGCGTCGGCTGGAACCAGCCGTTCTACTCCCAGAACAACCTCACGTCTATCGGCAACGCGACCACCAACGCGAACGTCATCTACCTCACCAACCCGTACTTCAACTACTACGACGGCGGCCTCGAGGTGCAGCCGATCGAGTCCGTGGGTACGTACGAGGTCGTGAGCGAGGACCCGCTGACCGTCGAGTACACGATCAACGAGGACCTCACCTGGTCCGACGGCGTCCCGGTGACCGCGGCGGACCTGATCCTCGCCTGGGGTGCCCAGAACGACAAGTTCGACACGATCGAGCCCGAGACCGACGACGAGGGCAACGTCACGAACGCCGACGAGGGCGTCTACTTCGACAGCTCGTCGAACGGCATCAACCTCATCAGCGAGAACCCTGAGATCTCCGACGACGACCGCACGGTCACCTTCGTCTACGACGAGCCGCGCGCCGACTGGGAGGTCACGATCTTCCTGCCGCCGATCGCCGCGCACGCCATCGCCTCCGTGGCGCTGGGCGTCGAGGTCGGCGAGGGCGACGACGCCGGCGTCGAGGGCAAGCAGCGCGTCGTCGACGCGTTCTTCGAGAACAACGTCGAGGACCTGTCGCAGATCGCGCGCTCGTGGAACGAGGACTTCAACTTCACCTCGCTGCCCGACAACCCACTCCTGTACCTGGCCTACGGCCCGTACGTGATGACGGACTTCGTCGAGAACCAGTACCTCACGCTCACGGCTCGCGACGACGTCGAGTGGGACCCGGCCCCCAAGGTCGAGTCGATCACGATCCGCTACACCGAGGACCCGCTGGCGTCGGTGACCGCACTGCAGAACGGTGAGGTCGACCTCATCCAGCCGCAGTCGTCGGTCGACGTCATCTCCACCCTCGAGGGCATCGACGGCATCGAGTACACGACCCAGGAAGAGGGCACGTACGAGCACGTCGACGTCATCTTCAACAACGGCGGCCCGTTCGACCCGGCCACCTACGGCGGCGACGAGGAGACCGCGCGGCTCGTCCGCCAGGCCTTCCTGCTCTCGGTCCCGCGCGAGGAGATCCTCGAGAAGCTGATCCTCCCGCTGAACCCGGACGCCCAGCTGCGCAACTCGCACACCGTCGTCCCGGGCTCGCCCACGTACGACGACGTCGTCGCCGGCAACGGCTCCGACTTCTACTCGGGGACCGACGAGGAGAACCGCGCCAAGGCCGCCGACCTCCTCGCCGAGGCCGGCGTCGAGACGCCGGTCGACGTCCGGTTCCTCTACGGTGCGTCCAACGTGCGCCGCGCCAACGAGTACGAGCTCATCGCGGCGTCCGCCGCCGAGGTCGGCTTCAACGTCATCGACGAGGGTGACGACGGCTGGGGCGCCCGCCTCTCGCAGACCGACACGTACGACGCGTCGCTCTTCGGCTGGCAGTCCACGAGCACCTACGCGCTCAACTCCGAGGCCAACTTCGTCACCGGCGGCATCAACAACTTCGGCGGGTTCTCGTCGGAGGAGATGGACGCCCTGTGGGCCCAGCTGAGCACGAACACCGACCCCGACGTCGAGCAGGAGCTCATCACCGAGGTCGAGGCCCAGCTCAACAACGAGGGCTTCTCGATCCCGATCTTCCAGTTCCCGGGCGTGGTGGCCTGGCGGAGCGCGCTCGAGGGCGTCTCCTTCATCCCGCTGTCCCCGACGATCTTCTGGAACTACTGGGAGTGGGAGATCAGCGCCGAGGACAGCCTCGAGGTCCCGGGCGGCGACGACACCGCCGAGGACACCGAGTCCTGACCAGGGGCTGACGCCCGACGCACGACCCGGTGGGGTACCGCCCGAGCGGTACCCCACCGGCGTGCCGGGCCCCGCAGCC
>JAEZAR010000375.1 GCA_023430425.1 Actinomycetes bacterium
CGCCGGTACAGCCGGCCGCGGCCCACCGTCGCCTCGGCCGCGCGGACGGTCACCGGCAGGGGCTCGGTGACCACCGGCCCGAGCCGACGGCCGCGCCACAGGGCCAGCGCCGCGACGACGACGAGCAACTGGAGGCCGACGAGCCCGAACCACGGGGGCATCGCCCCGCCCCGCGGCCCGTCGGCGTCCTCCGCCCCGCTGGCGTCGCCGAGGGAGGGCACGAACCAGACGAGCCGCTCGTGCCGGCCGAGCGCGCGCAGGACGAGCGCGGCGTGCCCCTCGTCGTCGACGCGTTCGTTGGACAGCAGGCTGCCGTCGCTGACGAGGACGACGCGCCTGCCACCGGCCGTCAGGGCGGCGTACGCGCCGGCCCGCAGGGCGGGGTCGACCACGTCGGTGGCCGGGAAGCAGACGGTCACCCCGGGCTCGCGGGTCACGAGCGCGCGGGCGCTCACGGACACCTGACCCGCCGCCCGGGCGTCGGGGTCCTCGCACGACGCCGTCGCCGGACCGGACTGGAACGGGCCGTCCCCGGTCACCGCGCCGTCGGTCAGGGTCGCCACGTGGTAGGCCTCCGGCGCGACGACGACGAGGTCACCGGCCGCTCCCGCCAGGTCCGCCACCTGCCGGTCGAACAGCGCTGCGGTCCCCGCCACCAGGAGCGTGCTGCCGGCGGTGGCGGCGGCGGTCGCCTCGGCCACCGTGCGGACGTAGGTGATCTCCACCCCCTGGCCGCGCAGGATCTGGGCGACCGCGCGACCACCGCCGTCGCGCGGGTTGTCCGGCGCCAGGGGGACGGTCGACGTCCGCGCACCCATCAGGGAGGTGAGCAGCCCGACGACGAGGACCGCCGCGGCGGTCGTGAGCACGCCGCGCCACCGACGCCACCGTCCCCGCGCCCGTGAGCGCGCCGTTGTGCCGTCGCCCATGACGGCGCGGCCCCCCCCGGTGCCCTCCGAGCCGGCGACGTGCGGGGACGTCGCCGGGGCCGGTGCCGTCATCGCGGTGCCACCAGGACGTCCGCCGCGGACGCGCGCACCTGGGGCCGCGCGCCCTGCACCGCCCGGTCCAGGGCACGCAGCCAGGCGTCGTCGTCGGCGGTCGCCGCCGCGTCGCCGTAGCACACGTCGTCGAAGAGGCGGCTGCCGCGCAGCAGGTCCTCCGCCTGGTCGAGCAGCACCGCGGCCGCCTCGGCGGCGGCCTCGTGGGCGGTCTTGCCGGGTCGCTCGTCGACCAGGGCGCGTTCCTCGAGCCCCCGCAGAAGGGCGCGGAACCGGTCGAGCACGGCCTCGCTCCAGCGGCCCGCGGCGGCGTGCGCGTCCGCGCCGGCCCGCAGCTCGGCGGCGGACCGGACGTCGTCGCCGAACAGCTCGACGGACGCGCGCTCCGCCCGGCGCGCACGCCGGACGGGGCCGGCGACCACCAGCACCACCAGCACCCCGATCAGGACGAGGGTGCCCAGGACCAGCGCAGCGGTGCGCGGGTCGACGCCGCGGACCGCCACCTGGGCGTCGGCCCACCGCTCCAGGAGCCACCGGATGGCCGCCATGAGCAGGCTCTCCCGCTCGTGGTAGATCGGGTTGGCCAGCTCCGCCTCGGCCCAGCCGCGCGCGGTCTCGGCGTCCGGGTCGACCGGGACCTCGCCCGGGACCGGGGTCAGCGCCCGGGCGAGCGCGGCGGGCAGCGGCACGTCAGAGCGTCCGTCCCGCGCCGGCGGCGTCCTCGGCGGCGCGCGCGAGGGTGACGTCCAGGCCCTCCCGCCGCATCCGCTGGTCGATGTAGAGCAGCGCGACCACGGCGGCGGTGAACGGCGTCGTGACGACGGAGGCGATGATGGCGGCCACGCCGTTGACCCCGAGCGCGAGCGGGGAGAACGGGTCCATCGGTGAGACCAGCGTGACCACCAGCGAGGCCGGGAAGGTCACGACGCCCGCGACGAAGGCCACGATGATGTTGGTGAGCAGCACGATGCCGAAGACCCGCCAGAACGAGCCGGCGGTGAGCCCCCACCCGCGCTTGAGCCCGGCGACCACCCGCTGCTTCTCGAGCACGAGCGCCGCCGGCCCCAGCGTGGTCCGGGTGACCACCCACACGGCGTAGACGACGAACCCGAGGAGGCCGAGCAGCCCCACCGCGACGCTCGCCCCCGTGAGGTCTGCGGCCGCGAGCGCGATGATCGCGACGACGAGGACGACGAGCGGCACGGACACGATCGCGAGCACGAGCAGGGTGAGGAGCAGCAGCCGCCAGACCTGCGGGCGCACCGTCCGCCAGGCCTCCGCCACGGAGATGGTCGAGCCGATCACCGAGCGGCTCACGGAGACGGTGAGCAGGCCCGTGAGGATCGTGGAGGCGACGAACGAGAGCAGCACCAGCACGAGGGCCCCGAGCGAGGATCCGAGCGCGTCGCCTGCCGAGAAGTCCACGTCCGTGCCCACCGGCGTGCTGGCCCAGTCGCCGATCCAGCCGAAGCTGTACCACTGGATGAGCGTCTCGACGAGCACGAGGGCGGTGACCACGACCGCGCTGAACCCGAACATCACGCGGGGGTTCGCGCGGATGGCGCGGAAGGCGCCGTCGTAGATCTCGCCGAGCCCGATGGGGCGCAGCGGGATGATGCCGCGCTGCACGGGGACGGGGCCGAGACCTGCCTGCCCGTACTGGGGTTGGCCGTACTGGGGTTGGCCGTACTGGGGTTGGCCGTACTGGGGTTGCCCGTACTGGGGTTGCCCGTACTGGGGTTGGCCGTACTGAGGTTGGCCGTAC
>JAEZAR010000017.1 GCA_023430425.1 Actinomycetes bacterium
GCCCTCGCCCGTGCCGACCCGTGCGGTCGCGCGGACGCGGTGGCCGCGCGCAACGGGGCCCGCCTGGTCGACTGCGGGGTGAGCAGCGGTGGCGTCGTCGGGGTCGTGGTGCGCACCGGTACGGCCGACGGGCCGGTGGCGCTCGCAGTCGAGGCCACGGCGCGGGCCGGGCCGGGCCACGCCCGCGTCGCCGCAGCAGAGGGGTCAGCCGTCGGTGTGCGCACGAGGGTCGGTGTGCAGACGAGGGTCGGCGTGCGCGAGGACCGCGTCGAGCACGGCGACGGCGCCCGCCTTGTCGAGCGGCTCGTTGCCGTTGCCGCACTTGGGCGACTGGACGCAGGCGGGGCAGCCACCCGCGCACCCGCAGGCCACGATCGCGTCCCGGGTGGCGCGCAACCAGGTGACCCCGAGTGCGTAGCCGCGCTCGGCGAAGCCGGCGCCGCCCGGGTAGGCGTCGTGGACGAAGACGGTTGCCGTGCCGGTGTCGGGGTGCAGCGCGGTGGAGACCCCACCGAGGTCCCAGCGGTCGCACGTCGCCAGGAGCGGGAGGAGGCCGATGGAGGCGTGCTCGGCCGCATGGAGCGCGCCGGGCACGTCCCCGCCCGTCGCCAGGCCCGCGGCGGTGAGGACCTCGTCCGGGGCGGTCCACCACACGGCGGTGGTGTGCAGCGTCCGCGGAGGGAGGTCGAGCAGGTCGCCCCCGATCGGGCTGAGGTCGGGCAGGCGCCGCTTCTGGTAGTCGAGCACCTGGGTGGTCACGTCCACGTCGCCGAAGCCCCAGGTCACGGGGCCGGACCGGCGCTCGGACCGCACCTTGCTGATCTCGATCGAGGTGAGCCAGCGCGACCACGTCCGGTAGTCGACGGCGCGCTCGCTCACCAGGGCGACCGACGACTCGAGGTCGAGCTCATCCACGACGTAGGTCGCCCCCTGGTGCACGTACACCGCCCCGGTGTGGACCGTGGCGTCCGCGGCGCCCGCGTCGACGGTGCCGAGCAGTCGGCCCGTCGCCGCCTCGACCACGCGGACGGGCTCGCCGCCGGCGCCGCGCAGGTCGGTCAACCGTGAGGCCGGCTCGGCGTGGGTCCAGTACCAGCCCGACGAGCGCCGACGCAGCCAGCCCTGGTCGACCAGCTCGTCGAGCAGGTGCGCGGTGCCGGGCCCGAACAGGTCCAGGTCCGGTGCGCGCAGCGGCGCCTCCGCGGCCGCGGCGCACAGGTGGGGTCCCAGCACGTACGGGTTCTGCGGGTCGAAGACCGTCGCCTCGACCGGCGCCCCGAGCAGCGCCTCGGGGTGGTGGACGACGAACGTGTCGAGCGGGTCCTCGCGGGCGACCAGGGCCACCAGGCCGTCGCTGCCGGCGCGACCGGCGCGGCCTGCCTGCTGCCAGAGCGAGACCCGCGTACCGGGCCACCCCGCGATGAGCACCGCGTCCAGGCCGGAGATGTCCACCCCGAGCTCGAGCGCGTTCGTCGTCGCGAGCGCGCGCAGGTCCCCGCTGCGGATGCCCTGCTCGAGCGCCCGGCGCTCCTCGGGCAGGTACCCGCCCCGGTAGGCGGCGACCCTCGTGCCGAGGCCGGGCTCGACCTCCTCGAGCTGGTCGCGCACCGTCGCGGCGACCGACTCCGCCGCGCGTCGGGACCGGGTGAAGGCGAGCACCCGCGCGCCCGCGACGACGAGGTCCGTCAGCAGGTCGGCGGTCTCGGCGGTCGCCGTGCGGTGCGTCCGTGACATCGGTGCCGCCGCGGGCTCTGCCGCCGTCGCAGGCCCAGGACCCGCCCCGGGCCCTGCCACCGCCGCAGGCGCCGCCGGGGCGGCCGGGTCGGGCGCCGCCCCGGTGGTCGGTGCCCAGCGCTCGACCCCGTCGACGTCGTCCTCGGGCGCGAAGGGATCGCGACCGGGCATCAACGGCGGCTCCCACAGCACGACCGTGCGCGTCCCCTGCGGCGAGGCGTCGTCGGTGACGGCGACGACGTCCTCCGGCCGGACGCCGACGAGTCGGGCCGCGCTCGCCGCCGGGTCCGCCGTCGTCGCCGACGCCAGCACGAACGTCGGGGCGCCGCCGTGCTGCGCGGCGAGCCGGCGCAGCCGGCGCAGCACCGACGCCACGTGCGCACCGAACACCCCCCGGAACGCGTGGCCCTCGTCCACGACCACGTACCGCAGGCCGCGCAGCAGCCGGTCCCAGCGTGCGTGCTGCGGCAGCAGCGACCAGTGGAGGAAGTCGGGGTTGGTGAGCACGACGTCGGCGTGCTCGCGCACCCAGCGCCGCTCGTCCGGGCCCGTGTCGCCGTCGCAGGTGGCGACGCGCACGTCCCGCGTCCCCGCCGCGACGAGGAGCCGCTCCAGCCCGGCGAGCTGGTCGGCCGCGAGCGCTTTCGTCGGGCACAGGTACAGCGTCGTGGCCCGGCGCGACGCGGCGACCGCCCCGGCCCCTCCCGCGCTCGCGGCCTCGGCCCGGACCGCGCTCAGCGCAGGCAGCCAGAAGGCGAGCGACTTGCCGGATCCCGTCGAGGTGGCGAGGACTGTGTGCCGGCCCGCCCACGCCGCCTCGGCCGCCTCGGCCTGGTGGCGCCAGGGCCGCTCGACGCCCAGCCGCCCGTAGCCGGCGACGAGGTCCGCGTCGGCCCACGCGGGCCAGTCGGCACGCACCCCGGGCCGGGGCGGGAGGTGCTCGACGTGCGTGACGCGGTCCGCGCGCCGGCCGCCGGCGACGAGGACGTCGAGCAGGGAGTCCGCCACCCCGCGATCCTCGCACCCGCCCACGACGCGGCGGCCCGCGACCGGCGGCCCCGGGTAGGGGCGCCGGCGTGCGACGGCCGGAGGGGACGTAGGTCCGAAGGCAGCGCCCGGACCGGAACCGAGACTGGAATCCGGACGAAGCGTTCTGCCAGGAGGGGACAGGCTCATGACGCCGACGTCGCTGCACGCGATCCCGCCAGAGGTGCTCTGGTCCGCCGACACGCTCAAGATCAACCGGTGGACGGCGACCGCCGCCGACGACTGGCCCGGCCGCACCGTGCTGACAGTGCTGCTGCAGGGCTGCCCCTGGAGCTGCACGTCGTGCGACACGCCGGACCTGCGCGACCCGTTGGTGCCCGGCGCCGTCTCGTGGCGCCACGTGCGCGACATCCTGGTGCGCTCGCGCAGCGGCCTCGAGGGGGTCGTCTTCTCCGGCGGCGAGCCGACCCGCCAGGACGGGCTGGCCGACGCGATGGAGCAGGTGCGCGCGCTCGGTCTCCCGGTCGGGCTGCACACGTCCGGCTCCTACCCGCAGCGGCTCGCCGCGGTGCTCTCGCTCGCCGACCGTGTCGTGCTCGAGGTCAAGGCGCCGGCCACCCTGTACCGGGCGGTCACCGGCGTCGGGGCGAGCGCGCACAAGGCCTACGCGAGCCTGCGCCTGTGCCTCGACGCAGGGGTGGACCTCCAGGTGCGCACGGTGGTCGACCCGGCGGTGCTCACGCCGGACGCCGTCGCGGGCCTCCGCGAGAACCTGGCCCTCATGGGCGTGCACGACCACGTCC
>JAEZAR010000047.1 GCA_023430425.1 Actinomycetes bacterium
GGCCCGCACCCGGCCCGTGGGCGCGCCGGCGCGCCGGGTCGGGCGGCGCGGGTGGCGCCGGGGCGTGCCGGGACGGGACAGTGGTGGCATGTCGACGGAGCCCACCCCTGTCCACCTGGTGATCATGGGCGTCTCCGGGTCGGGCAAGACGACGCTCGCGAAGATCCTCCAGCGCCGGCTCGGCTGGCCGTACGCGGAGGCGGACGAGTTCCACCCGCCGGCGAACATCGCGAAGATGAGTGCGGGCTCGGCCCTGACCGACGACGACCGTTGGCCCTGGCTCGAGGCGATGCGCGACTGGCTGACCCAGGAGGCGCGGGCGGGTCGGAGCACGATCGTCACGTGCTCGGCCCTGCGCCTGGCCTACCGGGACGTGCTGCGCGGCGCGCAGGGTCGGGTGCGGTTCGTGCACCTCACCGCGGACCCGGCGCTCATCGGGCCGCGGCTGGCCACGCGCGAGGGCCACTTCATGCCGCGGACGCTGCTGCCGTCCCAGTTCGCGACGCTGGAGGCGCTCGTCGAGGGCGAGGACGGTGTCGTGGTTCTCGTGGACGTCCCCGCCGAGGAGGTCGCGGACCGGGCGCTGGCCCTCCTGGACGTCCCGGAGGGGGAGGTCGGCCCGGGCGACGTCCCGGAGGGGGAGGTCGGCCCGGGCGACGTCCCGGCGGACGAGGGACGCACCCCGAAGGGGACCACCCGCTGAGGGTGGGCGCCGGTCGTCAGCGGCAGGAGCAGCGGTCGTCCGGGCGGACGCCGGCCAGGACCGCGTCGGCGTGCTGGCCGCAGCCGGTCCAGGTGATCTTGCCGCAGGAGCCGCAACGGGCGGGGCTGCACATGGGTGTCTCTCCTCGGGTGGGGTGCGGGGTTGAGGATACCCCCGGGGGTACGAGATCGGCCTTCCTCGGTGCGGGCTGGCCGGCTGGTGCCGGCTGGTGCCAGTCGGGCGAGCGGGTCAGGCCGTGGGGCCCGCCGGCCCGGGCGCCGCCAGCGCGGCGTGCACCGCGCGGAGCCGGGCGTCGGCGTCGGCAGCGACCTCGTCGAGCCCTGGGTTGCCCGTGAGCTCGACCATCACCGCGGGGTCCAGGGTCTCGACGACGGTGCGCGCCTCGTCGAGAGCGCGGACGACGACGTTGCAGGGCAGCAGGAGACCCACGGAGGGCTCGGCCTGCAGCGCCCGGTGGGCGAGCGGTGGGTTGCACGCGCCCAGGACCACCTGCGCGGGCAGCTCGACCCCGAGCTTGGCACGTAGGGTCGCGGCCATGTCGTCTCGGTGAGGATGCCGAAGCCCTGCTCGGCGAGGGCCGCCCGCGTCGCCTCGAGCACCTCGGCGAAGGGGCGTGCGGTGACCGTGGACGAGCCGTAGCGGGTCATCGTCTCGGCCGCCTCAGTGGGCGTGGTCGTGGTCGTGCTCGTGGTCGTGGTCGTGCTCGGCGATCTGCCGGCGGACGTCGTCCATGTCGACGGCCCGGGCCTGGGCGATGAGGTCGTCGAGAGCCGGCCCGGGCAGGGCGCCCGGCTGGGCGAACAGGAGCACACCCTCACGGAAGATCATCAGGGTCGGGATCGAGGTGATCCCGGCCTGGGCGGCGAGGTCCTGCTCCGCCTCGGTGTCGACCTTCCCGAACACGATGTCGGGGTTGGCCTCCGACGCCTTCTCGAAGACCGGGGCGAACATCCGGCAGGGGCCGCACCACGCGGCCCAGAAGTCGACGAAGACGATGTCGTTCTCGGAGACGGACTGCTCGAAGTTCTCGGCGGTCAGCGTGACGGTGGACATGCAGCTCCTCGGCTCGATGTCGGTGCGGTGGCGGTGCGATGTCGGTCTCGGTGCGTGCGGGGCACAGCGGTCGGACCACAATACCCCTGGGGGTATCAATGGGTATCAACGCGGTGGCGCCGACGGTATTCCCCCTGCCACCCAGGGTGTCCCGGCGGGCGCGGGTCGGCCAGCGGGCCCGGCTGCCGGGGATGCGCCCCGATCGGGGCGGTCGTAGCGTCGGGCACACCAGGCTGGAGGCCGAGATGAGTGACGACCGGGTGCGCAGCAGCACCGCCGACGACGTGAACGCACAGCTGGACCACCGGCGCCGGGTCGACGTGGCGGCGTACGTCAGCGCGGACGACCGGACGATCCGCCGGCGGCTCGTCGAGCTGGACCGGGAATGGGACACCGAGCGGGTCCTCGAGGCCAACGCCGCGGTGATCACGCTGGCCGCGGTGTCGCTCGGCGCCGCGCACTCGCGCAGGTGGCTGGCCCTGGCCGGCGTCGTGCCCGCGTTCCTGCTCCAGCACGCCCTCCAGGGGTGGTGCCCGCCCCTGGAGCTCATCCGTCGCCTTGGCGTGCGCACCCGGCAGGAGATCGACGCCGAGCGGACGGCGCTGAAGGCGTTGCGCGGTGACTTCGACGGCGTCTCCATGGCCGGACGCGCGGACGCGCCGCTCGCGGTCGCGGAGATGGCGCTCGCCGCGGCCCGTCGACGCTGACCCCGGACGGGACCTTGGTCCCTTCTTCCTTCACCCGCTCCTCGGTCAGCCTCGATGAAAGGGGTCCTCCCCTTCTCCTCGGGCGGCAACGACGCCGCCCCGGGCCGGGCGGGCACGGAGGCGCCATGGCAGCGAGGGTGCTGGTCACCTACGCGACCCGGCACGGCGCGACCAAGGGCATCGCCCAGGCCGTCGGGTCGGTCCTCCACTCCTGCGGCCACCAAGTCCGGCTGCTCCCGGCCGGGGTGGTGCAGACGGTGGAGGCGTACGACGTCGTGGTGATCGGCTCCGCCGTCTACCACGACCAGTGGATGTGGGACGCGCGGCGCCTCCTGCGGCGCGTCCGGGGTGAGATCGCCGGGCGGCCGGTGTGGCTCTTCTCGAGCGGCCCGCTGGGCGGGACGCCGGACGGCGACGTGCGCGTGCTGCGCGACACGGGCCTCGACCTGGACCTTCCGGCGTCGGTGGGCCGGGGCCTCGGCTCGGCGGACGTGCGGGGTCACGCGGTCTTCGCGGGACGGCTCGACCCGCGGGTGGCCGCTGGGCTCGACACGTACGTGCCGCACGGCGACTGGCGGGACATGGCGCAGGTCCGGGCGTGGGCGTACCGCGTGGGCGGCGTCGAGGCGCGCGACCGGGAGGCCCGGACACGACCCGATCCCGAGCGGGGCTGGGGGCGCAGCCTGGGTCGCGTCTGAGCCTCAGCGCCACGCGCTCGAGGCGGCGGGCGTCCGGCCGGAGGACGTGTTCATCCGGGTGGTGGAAACGGCGGCGACGACTGGCGGACCGGGCGGTCGGCGGCCGGCTGACCGCGCCCCGGGGGCCGGCCGCCCCCGGGTCACCCCACCCCGTTCGCGTGGGGCGCACATGACCGCGTCGGGCGCACATGTCCGCGTCCGGCGCGCTCACGTCCGGTCCGTGCGTCGACATGTGCGCCGGGCTCTGCGGCGCCGGCCTCAGCGGGCTGCCCGACGACGCAGCCCACGCCGCCCTCGACGCGGCGCTCAGGCGCCTGGGCCGGCCTCCGGCGTCGTCGGGGTGACGTGGTCCCCGACCGCGCCGACGGTGCCCCCCTCCGCGCGTGCGAGCCGGGCGTGCAGCCGGGCGCGGACCTCGTCGGGGGAGTAGGCCGCCCGTCGCCGCTCGTCGCGCGCGACGAGCACGCCGCCCGCCGCGACGCCGGCCACGGCGGCGACACCGAGGAGCTTGAGCACCGTGCGCAGGGTGGCCACGCGCCTACGCTACCCACGTGCCCGACGTCGTCCGTGCCGCCGTCCCGCTCGACCGCGCCGTCGAGGTCACGCGGACCGGCGACCTGTGGCTCTTCCGGGGACGCAAGCTCGCCGACCGTGCGATCCAGCTCGCGACGAACAGCCCCGTCAACCACGTGGGGATGGCGCTCGTCGTGGAGGACCTGCCCCCGCTGATGTGGCACGCCGAGCTGGGCCAGTCGCTCCCGGACGTGTGGACGGGAGAGCACCAGCGCGGCGTCCAGCTCCACGACCTGCGCGACGCCGTCACGACGTGGGCGCACCGGTACGGCCAGGAGGCGTGGTTGCGTCAGCTCCACGTCGACGTCGACGCGGACGGCCGGGCGGAGATGGAGGACGCGGCGCTGCGGACCGTCGCGCGCCTCGACGGCACACCCTTCCCGGACACGGTGCGCCTCGCTGCCCGATGGCTCTGGGGCCAGACGCCGCGGTTCGACCGGGTCCCGCCCCGTCGCGTCCTTCGTGCGCTGGGTGCCCTCGGGGCCGTCCCGGGGCTCGGTGCGCTGCGCGGCCTCGCCGACCCGGGCGCCCGGGCGGCGGAGGAGGCGCGCCTCGAGATGGCGTACTGCGCGGAGATCGTGGCCCTGACGTACGAGGCGATGGGCCTGCTGCCGGGCGACCGCCGCGCCGCAGGGTTCGACCCCGGGCGGTTCTGGAGCGGCGACGACCTCGGCCTCCTGCGCGGCGCGCACCTCGGGGACGAGATCGCCGTGACCGTCCCCCCGGCGCCTTCCGTCCCGGCGACGCCCTCGACGGTCAGCCCTCGCTGACGAGGGCCCAGGTCCGGCAGCCGGCACCCCGGGCGCGCCGGGACGCGATCAGGTCGCGAGAGCACGTGCGGTGCATCGGCGCCCGTGGCGCCGCCCTTGACCGGCGCCGAGCGGGGACGCGGTCACGCGAGGTTCGGCTCGAGCACCGCGCGCAGCACCCGCTCGAGCCGGTCGTCGGCCGCGCCCGGAC
>JAEZAR010000093.1 GCA_023430425.1 Actinomycetes bacterium
CGCACGATCAGCCCGACCCGCGCGACCAGTCCGGCCCGCGCGACCAGCCCGACCCGCACGACCAACCGGACCCCGGCCACCACCCCGGGCGGCGGCACCGCCTGCTGCGCGCCATCGCGTTCGCGGCCGTGCTGGGCGTCCCGGTCGCGTTCCTCGCACTCCTCGTCCGGGCGAAGGGCTCCCCGCTGGTCGAGCTGGACGAGGCCGCGATCCGCGCCGCGACCGGCGTCGCCCGCGACAACCCCGCCCTGCGCGACGCGCTGCTCGCCTGGCAGACCGCCTTCCAGGCGCGCTGGGTGAACCTCGTCGTCGCCCTCGTCTGCCTGTGGGCGTGGCGTCGGCACGGGATGCGCACCCGCGCCCTGTGGGCCTTCGTCACGCTGCTCGTCACCTGGAACCTCGGCCTGGTGGCCAAGTACCTGGTCCAGCGCGCGCGGCCCGTGGTCGACGACGCCCTGACCCTCGCCCCCGGCTACAGCTTCCCGTCCGGCCACGTCACGAACGCCGCGTCCGCGGGGGTGACGCTCGCGATCCTGCTCTGGCCGCTGCTCGGCCGACGCGGGCGGGTGGCGGTCGTCGGCGGCGTCGCGACCGCCGTCGTGGTCACCGGCCTCGACCGCGTCTACCTGGGCGCGCACTACCCCACCGACGTCGTCGCCGGCATGCTCCTCGGCACCGCGATGGCGGGCGCCTCCTACCTCGGCTACACCGGGCTGCACCCCGCCGTTCCGGGTCAGGCACCCGGGCCGGTGCGGCCGACGCCCCCCGCCCCCCACGGGAAGGACCGCGGATGACCACCCCGACCCCGCCGAGCACCGGCCTGCGCGGCCGGCTCGACGCCTTCGTCCACCGCTACGACGTCGACCGCACGGCACCGACGCTCGCCCAGGCGCGCCGGGACCTTGCCCGCCGCACCCTGGCGCCCGCGGTGGTGCTCTGGGCGCTGATCGTCGGGCTGGGCCTGCTCATCATGGGCCCGCTGGAGTCGCTGCCCGGCGAGGCGGTGGTCAACGAGGAGCTGCAGAAGGACCGCACACCGGCGTTGAACAGCCTCACGTCGATCTGGTCCAACATCGGCGCCACCGAGTTCATCATCGGCGGCTGCCTCGTGGCGATCGCGCTGGTGTGGTGGCGCACCCGGGAGTGGTGGCTGGCCATCACCCCGGGGATCGCGGTCGCGGTGCAGGCGGCGGTGTTCATGCTGTCGTCCCTGGTCGTGGGGCGAGGCCGGCCGGAGGTCGAGCACCTGGACGTCTCCCCGCCGACCTCGGGCTTCCCCAGCGGGCACACCGGCGCGTCCGTCGCGTTCTACCTGACCCTGGTCCTGCTCACGCGGCGGGTCCGCCCGCGCTGGCTGCGGTACGTCCTGACGACGCTGTTCGTCGTCGTCCCGCTGCTCGTCGCGTACTCGCGGCTCTACCGCGGCATGCACCACCCGTCCGACGTCGTCGTCGGCGCGGTGAACGGCCTGGTCTGCGTCGTCCTCGGCTGGCGGTACCTGCGGCGGCAGCCGGGCTCACGGGCGGAAGTACACCGCGCGGCCGAAGGTGTAGGCACCGAACGCGACGAACCCGACCGCGGCGGCCGTGAGCAGGACGGTGCCGAGCGGCATGTCGGCGACGGCGCGCAGCGCCCCGTCGAGCCCCAGCGGCTCGTCCTCGGTCCCGACGGCGGCCGCGACGAAGAACCCGCCCACCAGGAGCAGCGCCACTCCCTTCGCGGCGTAGCCGAACCGGCCCGCGGCCACGATCCAGCGGCCGGGGTGCTCCCGCAGGTCCCGCAGGAACCGTGAGCTCGCGCCCTTGGCCACGTGGTACAGGGCGACCCCGACGACGACCCCGCCCAGCGCGCCGACGCTGGCGCGCCCCCACGGCTGCGCCAGCAGCCACCCCGTGAAGCTCTCGGCAGGGGCCTTCGTGGGCCCCAGCTCGCCGCCGAGGGGGTGGCGCACCACCGCGAGCGCGCTCGCGGCGAGCGCGGCGTAGACCGCTGCGCGGCCCGCCGCCTTCACGCGCTCGGCGATGCCGCACGCCCCGGCGCGGGCCACGTCCGCTTGCCAGAGGGTGATCGCGGCGAACCCGGCGACGAGCAGCCACAGCAGCACGGCGCCGTGCTCGGTGCCGGCGAGGACGCGGAGCGCCCCCCGCTCGTCCGCGGGCTGGTCGCCTCCCGGCAGGTCGTACGCCACCTGGAGCGTGACCCACCCGAGCAGCACGTGCAGCAGCCCGCTCGCCACGAACCCGAGCACCGCCCCCACGAGCACCAGGGGCGCGCGTCCCTGCTGGCGCGCCGGAGCGCCCACGGCCACGGTCGTCAGACGCGGCCGTGCCGCGCGCGCGCGAAGGAGTACAGCCCGTAGGCGACGAAGCCGAGGGCGACGAGCGTGAGCAGGATCTGGCCGGCGGGCGCGTTGCGCAGCGTCTGCAGCGCGCCGTCCAGGCCCTGCGCCTGCTGCGGGTCGGCCGTCACCGCGGCGGTGACGAAGAGCCCACCCACGACGCCGAACGCGACGCCCCGGGCGACGTAGCCCGCACGCCCGGCCCGCTCGGCCCAGCGCCCGGGGTTCTCCTCGAGGTCGCGCAGGAACTTGCGCGTCCAGCCCTTGTGCACGTGGTAGGCACCCACGCCGATGACGCCGAGCCCGACGACCCCGACGAGCACGCGCCCGAACGGCTGCTGCATGAGCGTCGCCGTCCACTGGCTCTCGGTCCCACCCGATCCGCCGGAACCCGTGACCACGGTCAGGGTCAGGAAGCCGAGGGTCAGGTAGACGACGCCCTTGGCGGCCGCCTTGAGCCGGTCGCCGGTGTCGCCGCCGACGACGGCCTCGGTCAGCTGCCACAGGCCGAGCAGGACGAAGCCGACCAGCAGGAGCCAGAGCAGCACGGAGCCGAGCGGCTCGCCGGCCAGCGTCTGGAGGGCGCCGGTGGCGCTGGCCTCCTGACCGCCGCCGCCCCAGGCGACCTGGAGCGCGAGCCATCCGATGAGCAGGTTCAGGACGCCGTTGGCCGCATAGCCGATGCGTGCACCGCGCCGGAACGCGGGCTGGCTGCGGACGCCGGCGAGGGAGTTCGGCGTCGGGGTCATGACCGAACCATGGCACCGCATGATCGGACTCGCACGGCGAGCGCGACGCGCGGGCGCCGCCCGGTGCGCCACGGTGGCGCACCGGGCGGGGAGGTCATCCGCCGAGGAGGGAGCCGAGGCCGCCGCTGCTGGACTTGGACTGCTGGGCACCGCCGGTGACGACGGACTCGCTGGGCTGCACGAGGACGTAGCCCTGCCCGCCGAACGCCATCTGCAGGAGCTCGCCGGTGCCGCCGCGGATCATCGACTTGATGCCACCGGTGTCGACGCGGATGTCCATGCTCACGCCCGCGGTCCACAGCACGACCGCCTGGGCGTCGGCGAACGTCGGCGCGCTCGCGACGTCGAGCGCGACGGGCTCGCCCTTGGTGGTCACCGCGACGTACCCGGTCCCCCGCAGGGACACGTTGTACATGCCGCCCGTCATCATCCCGCCGCGGGCCTGGATGCGGTGGATGTCCCACTCGATCGAGCTCGAGAACGCCAGCACGCTGGCCCCGTTGACCGAGATCATGTCGTTCTCCAGGTACAGCACCTGGATCTCGGCGGCCTGGTCCGCGACGAACAGCTCGCCCTGGCCGGTGCACTGCATGATGTCGACGCCCTCGCCGGTGAGCTTGGACTTCATCCACTTGTCCAGGCCGCCGGAGCCGGTGTTCTGGAAGCGGACGTCGCCCTGGTAGGCGACCATCGAGCCCGTCTTCGCCCAGACGGGGCCGTACCCCATCTGGATCTTCAGGAGCTTCTTGTTCTGCAACGAGAACGGGTCCTGCGAGGTGTTCTCCCGGTGGTCCGAGAACAGCGAGCCATGGATGGTCATGGGCGGGTCCCTTGGGTCCGTCCCGCGCGGGGCGCAGCGGGTTCGCTGGAACTCTAACGACGCAGGTCGGCGCTGCGTAGGCTTTCGAGACGTACGGGCGAGACAGGTCGCCCCACGCCCCCTGAGGAGCACGACATGGGTCTGCTCGACAAGGCGAAGGCCGCCGCCAGCGACCTCGCTGCCAAGGCCGACAGCGCGATGTCCAGCATGAGCACCACGGCGACCGGGGCTCCGCGGCCCGCGGACGTCGACAAGTACCTGCGTGACCTGGGGGTGCTCACCTACCTCGAGGTGTCGGGCCGTGGCGCTGACGCCGGCGAGCGCGACCGGGTCCTCGGGGTGCTGCGGGACTTCGACGCCCAGGGCGCCCTGCGCACCCTCACGCTCCAGACGACGCCGCCCCCGGCCCCCGGCACGGCCGGCGCCCCCGGCGCGGTCCCACCACCGC
>JAEZAR010000028.1 GCA_023430425.1 Actinomycetes bacterium
GTGCGGCGCACCGCGGCGCGACCTAGCGTGGCGGGGTCGGCGGACCGCGGACGGCCGGGAGGACCGATGGAGCAGGTGGACGACGGGCTCTGGGACGAGTTCCACGCCCTGGTGAACATGACGTCGCGCGAGCTGCGCGAGTGGCTCGCGACGGCCGGGTCCGGCCCCGAGGCCGAGGTGCTGCCGGACCAGGCGGGCTCCGAGCGGTCCCGGGCGGTCGTCGAGATCCTGGGCAAGCGACGCGGGGACGTGACGGCCGACGACGTGGCGGTGATGCGGTCGGTGGTCGACGAGGTGCGCGCGGCCCGCGGGGCGGAGCCCGAGCCGACGGCGGGCGGCACCGCCTGGCGGCACCGCCTGATGTCCCTCGGCCACGACCCGCTCAAGCCCGTCGACTGATCGGTCCCCACGAGAGGAGAGCCATGAGCGAGGACGTGAGCACGCCGGTCCCCGAGTTCCCCGGGGACGACCCCGGTGCCGCCGAGGGCGGCCCCCACACGGACGGCTACGGCCTGTCCGACTCCCCGGACGGCGGCTACGGCCTCGACGGACCGGCCGGTCCGCCGGAGCAGGTCCCCGGTGCGCAGCCCGCCGACGGCGCCGAGGCCCCCGCCGACGGTGCCGACCCGTCCGGCGGGGACGACGCCGGCGCGGTCGGGCACGCCTGAGAGCGACGACCCTCAGCGCTCGCGGCGGCCGAGCAGCTCGAGCGGGACGAGGAACGCCAGCGTGCTCGCCAGGAGGCCGGCGCCGAAGAGCAGACCCTCACCCCGGGCGAACGACGCCCCCATGAGGGCGAACCCGCCCACGAGCAGGGCCATGAACCCGAACCACGCCACCGCCGAGCCCGGGTGCGACGCGGCGGTGTCGGGCGTGCCGCGCCAGTCGTCGTCGGCCGCCGGCCGGACGGGCGTCGTGCCGGTCCTCGGAGCCTCGTCCATCGCGTCCTCCTCGTCCCGGCGGCGCCACGGGTCGGTGCGCCCGCCGTGCTGAGATCGTCGCGCGGCAGGGTCGGGCGCGCCACCCGGCGTCAGGCGGTCGCGGGCTCCGGCTCGGCGATGACCTCGATCGTGCCGACGTACATGCCCATCGCGCAGGAGTAGCGGATCGTGCCCGGCTCCGTCGGGGTGAAGGTGAACACGTTCGTGCCGAGGTCGAGGAGCTGGGAGATCCCGAGCGAGGGCGCGTACAGGGACGTCGCGCAGCTCAGCGCCACCGACTCGATCTCCCAGCGCACCTCGCGCCCCGCGTACACCGTGGCCGTCGCCGGCTCGTACCCGGTGGCGACCTGCGTCGTCCGGAGCACCTGGTGGTCGTCCTCGAGCGTCACGTTGGCCGACAGCCGTGCGGACGCGCCACCCGTCGTCGTGAACAGCCCGGGCGCGAGCACCCCGAGCGCCCCCTGGACGTTGACCGCCGCGAACGCGAGCACCACCACCCCGGCGAACCGCAGGAACCGCACGGCGCCGTCGCCGCGCACCACAGCGGTCACCCCGCCCAGCCCGAGGAGGCCCGGCGTCGTGCCCACGGCGAACAGCGCCATGACGGCCGCGGCCCGGCCGGGGGAGCCGGTCGAGAGCGCGAAGACCTGGACGGCCTGCGTGAAGCCGCACGGCAGGAAGTAGGACCCGGCGCCGAGCAGGGCGGCCGACCCGTCGCGGTACCCCGCCGTCGCGCGGTCCAGGCGCAGCACCCGCCCGATTCCCGCGGGGAGGGCCAGGCCGCCCGCCGACAGCCGCGGAGAGAGGGCGGTCAGGCGGAGGCCGACCGCGCCCATGACCACTGAGACGACGACGACGAGGACCGCCAGGACCCGGGCGTCGAACGTGAACGTGGCACCGAGGGCGCCCGTCGCCGCGCCGAGGACGGCGAAGCCGCCGACCCGACCGGCGTTGAACGCGAGGTGGGGGCGGAGGCGGCGCCGCGCGTCGAGGTCCGGGTGCTGCTCGGCGAAGCGCGCGGCGACCGCGAGGACGATCCCTCCCACGAGGGCCATGCAGGTGGAGAACCCGGCCGCGAGGCCGAGGAGCACGACGACGAGGAGCCCGCCGGTCGCCACGAGCCCGCCCGCCCCTGCGGCGGCGTCGAGCAGGCCGCCCGCCGAGGCGAGCAGGGCCACCAGCGTGACGACCGAGGCCGCGACGAGCACGTCGCGCCAGACCGTGCGGTCCCGGGTCAGCCAGGCGCGCTCACCCGGCCCGGGCTCGTAGCCGGCGGACCGGACGGCTGCGGCGAGGCGAGCCCTGTCGAGGGGCCCGGTCGCCTCCAGCACCGCGACCCCACGGCGTGCCGACACCCGGGCGGTGCGGACCCCGGGCACGGCACGCAGCGCCTTGCCCACCCGTGTCTCGCACGCCTGACAGGTCATCCCGCTGACCTGCAGCTCGATCGTCGGCACGCGGACCTCCCAGTTGGCCCGTGCAGGACCGTGGATATTCGACACCGCAACGTATCCCCGGCTCCCGTCGCCGCGGCACGGCCGAAGGTCCCAGGCCGTGACGGGCCCCGTCCGTACCCGTCTGCCGGGCCGGCCTGGACACGGCGCGCGCGCGGGAGGATCGTGCGGTCATGGGAGACGTGATCGCACTGCCCCTGCCGGGGGCGCTCGCGGTGCCGGACGTCCGGGGGGAGCACCGCGCGCTCCAGGTCACGTGGCACGAGCGCACCGGGGTGTTCGTCCTCAGCGTCTGGCGCGGGGGCGCCTGCGTCGCCAGCGCCCACCTGGCGCCCGCTGCGGCGGCCGCGCTGGTCGGGGCCCTGGCCGACGGGCTCGCCGCCGGCA
>JAEZAR010000185.1 GCA_023430425.1 Actinomycetes bacterium
GTCGCCGGGCCCGCGGCGAGGACACGCGGCGCGTGATCGTGGAGGCCGCTCGCGCGGAGTTCCTCGAGCGCGGCTACAGCGGCGCGAGCATGCGCGCGGTCGCGCGCCGCGCCGGAGTCGACCCCGCGCTGGTGCGCTACTGGTTCCCGGGCGGGCGGCCGACCCTCTTCGCGGCGTCCCTCATGGACCGGGGGATCGACCCGGCGCGGATCGCGGCCTCGGTGGCGTCCGGCCCGGTGGAGTCCATGGGCCCTCGTCTCGTCGCGGCCGTGCTCGCCGCGTGGGAGCGGCCGGACGCCCAGGAGACGATGGCCCTCCTGCTGCGGACGATCGCGACCGGGCTCGACGTCCCGGGGTCGCTGCGCGAGTACCTCATGGCGGAGGTCTTCTCCCGGGTGCGCCCGGCGGTGCCCGGGGAGGACGCCGCGCTCCGGGTCAACCTGGCGATGTCCCACGTCGTCGGGCTGATGGTGGCCCGCTACCTGGTGCGCCTGGAGCCCCTCGCCTCGACCCCGGCCGACGAGGTCGTGCGTCAGGTGGGACCGACCATCCAGCGGTACTTCACCCCCGAGGCATGAGCCGCGGGCCGTAGGTCCTTCCGCGCCGACGGCCCGAGGAGTACATTTCCTCACATGAGGAATAACGGCCCGGCGATCCGGGCGCACGGCCTGAGGGTGACCCGCGGCGGGCGGCGGGGCGTGGTGGTCATCGACGACCTGGACCTGGAGGTCCCCGCAGGCCAGCTGGTGGGGCTGCTCGGCCCGAGCGGCAGCGGCAAGACGACGTTCATGCGTGCGGTCGTCGGCGGCCAGGCCGACGTGGCGGGCACCCTCGAGGTGCTCGGCCGGCCGGCCGGCCACCCGGAGCTGCGCAGCCGCGTGGGCTACGTGACCCAGGCGCCGAGCGTGTACGGCGACCTGACGATCGCGGAGAACCTGCGCTACTTCGCGCGGCTGCTGGACGCGCCGGAGACCGACGTCGCACGGGTCCTGGACGAGGTCGACCTCGCCCCCATCGGCGACCGGCGGGTGAGCGTGCTCTCGGGCGGGGAGCGGTCGCGCGCCTCGCTCGCGGCGGCGCTGCTCGGGGCGCCGGACCTGCTCGTCCTCGACGAGCCGACGGTCGGCCTCGACCCCGTCCTGCGCCGCGACCTGTGGGCGCTCTTCCGTCGCCTGGCCGAGCGCGGGACGTCCCTGCTGGTGTCCAGCCACGTCATGGACGAGGCCACCCGCTGCGACCGCCTCGTGCTCATGCGACAGGGCCGGGTCCTCGCCGACGCGACGCTGCCCGAGCTGCTCGACCGCACCGGTGCGCAGGACGCCGACGGCGCGTTCCTGGCCCTGGTGGACCGGGACGGGGTGGCGGCATGATCACCGGCCTGACGCTGGCCACCGCGTCCCGGGTGCTGCACCAGCTGCGGCACGACCGGCGCACCCTCGCCCTCATCATGGTCGTCCCGTGCCTCCTGCTCGGGATCGTGGCGTGGATGTTCTCCGACCGGCCCATGGTCATCGACCAGTTCGGCCCGCTCCTGCTGGGCGTGTTCCCGATGTTCGTCATGTTCCTCATCACGAGCGTGGCGACGCTCCGCGAGCGGCAGAGCGGCACGCTCGAGCGCCTCATGACCACCCCCGTCCGCCGCGCCGACTTCGTCCTGGGCTACGCGCTCGCGTTCGCCGTCCTGGCCACCGTCCAGGGCCTCGTGCTGACCGGCTTCGCGATCTGGGTGGCGGGGATGGACGCGCGGGGGGACCTCTGGCTGATCGTGTCGGTGGCCGTGCTCGACGCCGTGCTGGGGTGCGTCCTCGGCCTGGCCGCGTCGGCGCTGGCCACCACCGAGTTCCAGGCCGTGCAGATGATGCCGCTGTTCATCTTCCCGCAGCTGCTCACCGGGGGCCTTCTCATGCCGCGCGAGGCGATGCCAGAGGTGCTCGAGTGGTTCTCGCGCGCGATGCCGCTGACGTACGGCATGGAGGCGCTGCAGGACCTCGCCGGTGGTGCGGGGCTGGCGGACGTCGCCGGCCAGGTGGGCGCGATCACCGCGTTCATCGTCGGCGCCCTCGCCCTCGCGATCCTCACGCTGCGCCGTCGCACGCCCTGACGCGGGTCGGGCGGCTCGCCGGGCGGGGCCGCCGTCCCGCCACGGCCAGGCCCTAGGCTGACGCCGGACACGTGGCGCAGGGAGGGCCGATGACGCAGGGCACGGGGGGCGGCGAGGGTCGCTGGCCGTTCGAGCGGGTGAACGAGGCGCCCGGGACGACCGGGATCCCCGGACCGGCCGGCGCGGGCTTCGCGGCCCGGACGCCCGACGACGCGTCCCCGGCTCGGGAGCGGCCCGCCGCGCACCGGCCCGCCGACGGAGCAGGTGCCGGAACCGGCGGAGCAGGTGCCCGAGCGGGCGGAGCGGGCACCCGCACCCGCCGCCGGCCTCCGGTGTGGCTGCTCGTGCTCCTCGCGCTCGTCGTGGTCGGCGGCGCGGTGGCCCTCGTGCTGCTGCTCCCCGGTGACGCCGAGGAGCCCGTGGTGCCGCCCGCCGAGACGATCACCCTCCCGCCGCCCACCCCGACCATCGACCCGGTCGAGCGCCCGGCCGGGACGCCGTTCGCCGAGGCGCTGCCGGCCACCGTGCTGCAGTTCGCCCTCACCGAGCAGGTCGAGCACGAGCCCCTCATGGCCGCCGGCGCCCTCGAGGGGTACCGGCTCACCTACTCCGACGGCGGCTCGGTCACCCTGACGCTGCTGGCGGGGCAGTGGCGCGACGCCGCGGGCGCCGCGGCGCAGCTCGAGGCCGTCTTCGCCACGCTCGGCGAGATCCCCGAGGCGTCGGACGTGGCGGAGCCCGCCGACGAGGCGGACGAGGCCGGCGCGGAGCCGGGGGGGACGCCGACCGGGCCCGCGGAGCCCGCCGACGAGCCGCTGCCCTCGCCGGAGCAGGGCCCGGTGACCGTCGACGGGCAGGACGTGGGCCGCTACGTCTTCGTGCCGCGCGAGGACGGGTCGGGGACCCTGTGGTGGACCAACTCCACCGTCCTGCTGCAGCTCGACGGCCCCTGGTCGGAGCTGCGCGACGTCTTCACGGCGTTCCCGCTGTGAGCGAGCCGACCGGCGCGACCGCCGCCGCGCGGGGCGCGCCTGGGCCGGGCGGCCGAGCGGCCGTGGCCGTGCTCGGCGGCGGCGTCATGGGCGAGGCCCTCGTCGGTGCCGTGCTGCGCGCCGGGGTGGACCCGCGCGACGTCGTCGTGGCGGAGAAGGTGGCGGCGCGCGCCACGGAGCTCGCGGAGCGCCACGGCGTGCGC
>JAEZAR010000305.1 GCA_023430425.1 Actinomycetes bacterium
GGGCGACGCTGCGCCCGACGCCGCAGCGGCGCCCGGCGGCCCGGGCCGCAGTCGCTCCTCGCGCTCGCGCAGCTGCGCCTCCCACTGCTCGAGCATCCGCTCGTGGCCCGCCCGCTCCGCCCGCAGCCCGGCGAGGAACGCCGGGTCGTCGTCGGGCGCGACGGGGCGGCGTGGCCGCTCGTACTCCGGGAACCCCGCCGTCTGCGTCGACGGCCAGGCGACCTGCCGACGCCCGCCGCCACGCTGCGGGCGACCCGCCACCAGCCACGCCACCGGACCGACCACGGGCACCAGGATGATCAGCACCACCCAGAGCGACTTGTCGAGGTTGCGCACATCGGCACCGTCGGTCTGGATGGCGTCGATGAGGCAGTAGACGAGCAGCACGACCGGCACGATGAGCTGCAGGTACCTCAGGACCCCCATGACGCCCCCTCCCTCGCGGGGTCACGCTAGAGCATGATCACCCGTGGCGGCAGGGGTCGTCCGGGTGGTCCGCAGCTCGGGTCCGCCCGGGTCGCGACCCGGAGGGCCCGGCCCGCCTCAGTCGGCTGGCACGGTCCGCGGGCCGGCCCACGCCCGCAGCGCCGCCACCTGCTCGGCCATGACGACGCTCAGGGGACGCGTCGCCCCCGCCTCGCGGAGCAGGTGCACGGCGGTGATCGGGCCGCCGTCCTCGTGCGCGGCGTACGCGGCGGAGACCACCACCTGCTCGATCTCCGCACCGGAGAAGCCCTCGGTCGCGGCGGCGAGCGTCCGGAGCTCGTCGTCGGTCAGGGCCACGGCGCGCGCACCGGCGTGCACACGGAACACCTCGGCCCGCACCTGCGGCGTGGGGAGGTCGACGAAGAAGGTCTCGTCGAAGCGGCCCTTGCGGATGAGCTCGGGCGGCAACCGGGAGATGTCGTTGGCCGTGGCCACGACGAGCACGCGGCCCCGCCGCTCGGCGAGCCAGGTGAGGAACGTGCCGAGGACGCGCTGCGAGGAGCCGGCGTCGCCGTCGGAGGTCGCCAGCCCCTTCTCGATCTCGTCGATCCAGACGACGCACGGCGCCATGAGGTCCGCCGTCGCGAGCGACTCGCGCAGCCGGCGCTCCGACTCGCCGACGTACTTGTCGTGCACCGCGGCGAGGTCCATGCGCAGCAGCGGGACTCCGAGCACCCGGGCCGCGACCTTCGCCGCGAGGCTCTTGCCGCACCCCTGGACCCCGAGCAGCAGGATGCCGCGCGGCGGGTCGAGGTCGGGGGCGGAACCGTCGAACGCCGGCCGCCGACGACGCAGCCACTCCTTCACGCGGCCGAGGCCGGCGAGGGCATCGGGGTCGGCCAGGTCGTACTCGAAGCTCAGCACCCCGCCCCGGGCGAGGAGCTCGTACTTCGCCCGGGCGACCAGCGGGACGTCGTCGCGGGTGATCGCGCCGTCGTGCTCGATCGCGGACCGGGCGAGGCGCCGCACGTCCGTCTCCGGGAGCCCGGCGAGGTTCTCCACCAGGAGGTCGACCGACGCCTGGTCCGCCTGGACCGGGCGCCCCGCCCGGGCCGCGAAGTCGCGCGCCTCGGCGTCGACGATCGCGCGGCGCGCCGCCGTGCCGGGGTAGGCCAGCTCCACGCGGGCCGCGAGGTGGGCGAGCTCCTCGGGGAGCTCCACGTCGTGGCTGACGAGGACGACGGTGCGCGGGTTGCGCTCGTACCCGAGGCAGATGTCCTTGAGCGTGCGGACGAGCACGGGGTCAGTGAGGTACGGGTGCAGGTCGAGCATGACGTAGACGCCGGCCATGGCGTCGAGCAGCCAGGCCAGCACCCGGTCGGGGGCCGCGTTGAACAGCTGGGGCGGACCGAGGTCCACGTCCCGACGGCGCAGGCCCTGGGTGACCGCCCACTCGAACACCGCCGCGGGCGGGTTGAGGCCCCGCGCCGCGTCGACCACCTGCGCGACGGCACGCGACTCGTCGCGGGTCTCCAGGACGACCAGCGGCACGCGGCTGCGCAGGATCGCCGCGAGGTCCTTGCCGGTCCCGTCCATCGCGCGGAACCTAGCACGCGGGTCCGGCCCGGGAGCCGGACCTCAGGGCCGCGGGTGGGAGCGTGCCCGACGCGCCCGGCTCAGCCCTCGCGCTCGGTGATCCCCAGCTCGTCGGTGAGGAACAGGAACGCGCGCGCGTAGGGGTTGTCGGCGACGGCGCGCCGCACGTACGGCCAGTCGATCTGCTCGCGCAGCGCACGGGCGATCGGGAGCAGGTGGCTCATGTCGCAGTAGTGCTCGGCGAGCACGCTGAGCTGGCCGGCGAGGATGTCCGTGGCCCCGAGCACGGGCATCCGCACGGCGAGCACCTCCATCACCTCCGACCGCTCGAACAGCGCGGGGTCGACCTGCTCGCCGCACATGCGGAACAGCACGTCGACGAGGGCCCCCTTGTGGAACGCCTTGAAGAGCCAGTTCTCCGCCGGCTGCTGGACGTCCAGCCCGGCGTCGGCGATGGCCGCCCGCGCCACCTCGATGTCCTCCTCCCGGATGACGAAGTCGGCGTCGTGGTCGGGCTCGGGCGCGCCGCGCGCCCAGGCCGCGTAGCCGCCGCAGAGCGCGTAGGGGATCCCGGCGTCGTGCAGCGCCACGGCCGCGAGCCGGAGCCCGTCGTGCAGCGCGGCACGCTCGTCGGCGGAGGTGCTCGTCATGCCTTGCTGTGTACACGACGCTCCGCCCCGGCGCTCGCCGAGCCCGGGCCCCGCCGGGGCCGGCGTGGGACGAGCGGGTGCGGCGCGCGGTGCGGCGGGCGAGACTCGACCCGATGCGCCTGGCGACGTTCAACATCCTGCACGGCCGCTCACCCGCCGACGACGAGGTGAACCTCGGCCGCTTCGCGACGGCCGTCCGCGCGCTGGACGCCGACGTGCTCGCGCTGCAGGAGGTCGACCGGGACCAGCCGCGCTCGCACGGGGCGGACCTGACCGCGCTCGCCGCCGAGTCCCTCGGCGCCCCCCACCACCGGTTCGCCGCGACGCTCGCCGGCACCCCGGGGCTGTGGTCGGCCGCCACGGGCGACCTGGCGCCGGACTCCGCCGCCTACGGCATCGCCCTCGTCAGCCGCTACCCCGTCGTGGCCTGGCACACCATGGCGCTGCCCGCGCTGCCCGGTCCCGTGCCCGTCTCCTTCCGCCGTGGGGCGCCGCCCACGATCGTGCACGACGAGCCCCGGGCGGCGCTGTCCGCGGTCGTCGACGCACCCGGCGGACGGATCACCGTCGTGGCGACCCACCTGACGTTCGTGCCCGGCTGGAACGCGGTCCAGCTGCGGCGGCTCGTCGCCTCCCTGTCCCACCACGGCCGCCCGGTCGTCGTCATGGGCGACCTCAACCTCCGCGGCCACCTGCCGTCCCGGCTCACGGGCTGGCGCCCCCTGGTCGAGGCGGACACGTTCCCGGCCGCCCGCCCACGACGCCAGCTCGACCACGTCCTCGCCGAGGGCGCGGTGCGCCCGGTGACGCCCGGCTGGGCGCGCGACACCGGCGTCTCCGACCACCGTGCCCTGGTGGTGGACGTCGAGCTGGCCCACCCGCGGCGCCCCCCCGACCCCGAGGCCTGACCCGGTCGCCACCGAGCCCGTGTCCGGCCGTCAGCCGGTCAGGGCGGTGGCCCACGACCGCGCCGCGCGGTGGGGCCTTTCCGGCGTCAATCGCGCCAGTCGAAATACGTTTGTGTTTGCGCTCACATGCATCCCCGGACCTTTGTCCCGAATATCGCCCAGGTACCTCGCAATTCGCCCGCCCGGGGCCGGGCCCATGACGAAGGTCCCGTCAAGGCGATCCCCCTTCCTGCCGGAGACTTCCCGGCGGCCGCCGAACGACGGCGGCGTTAAGGGGACACAAGATGCGGACACGAACGTGGGGCGCCATCGCGCTCCTCCTGACCGGGCTCGTGGCGGTACCCACCACCGCGAGCCAGGCGGCCACCAAGCCCGGCGCCTCCACCACCGGCGTCGTCTCGGGAGCCTCCCTGTCGTCGATGAGCGGCGGATACCTCAACACGAGCAACACCACGATCTCGAACAAGGTCATCACCGGGAACGTCACGTTCGCCGGCTCGGGCCTGACCCTCAAGAACGTCCGGGTCACCGGCCACGCGGTCTTCAACGGCGACAACCTCGTCATCGAGGACAGCGAGTTCGGCTCCTGGGCCCTGTCGGGCACCGAGAACGTGCGTGCCTCGCGGGTGGAGATCCTCGGCAACTACGGCCAGGACGGCCTGCACGTCACGTCGGGGTCCAGCCCGGTGAAGAACGTCGTCATCACCGACACGTGGATCCACGACCCGAAGGTCACCGGGGGCCAGCACTACGACGGCATCCAGGTGCGCGGCGTCGACGGCCTGACGCTCGAGCGGGTCGCCGTCGAGCTCGGGCCGTGGAAGACGCAGCACAACGCGGCCCTGTTCCTCGAGAACGCCAACGGCGGCAACCGCAACGTCACCGTCAAGGACTCCTGGCTGACCGGCGGTGGCTACACGCTGTACTCGTTCGGCACCAACGTCCGTGTCACGGGCACCGTGATCGGCGACGGCAACTGGGGCGACCTGTACTCCTCGTCCACGCCGTTCGCCGCGTTCACCGGCAACATCTGCACCGACGGGCACGCGCTGTCGTACACCGGCGGCAAGATCGTCCACGGCGCCACGGCCACCACCGCCCCGGCGCCCGCGCCGTCGCCCACCCCGACGCCGTCGCCCACCCCGACGCCGACGCCCACCCCGACGCCGACGCCGACGCCGACGCCCACCCCGACGCCGACCCCGACGCCGACCCCGGCTCCGGCTCCCGCCCCGAGCACCGTCACGGCCAAGCCGTCGGCGTCGACGACGGGTGTGCCGGCCGGTGTGACGCTGGCCCCGATGGCCGGCGGCACGGTCAGCACCACGGGCACCATCGCGAACAAGGTCATCACCGGCGACGTCATCTTCACCGGCTCCAACCTGACCGTGCGCAACCTGCGCGTGACCGGCCACGCCGTCTTCCGCGGCGACAACGTCGTCATCGAGGACTGCGAGTTCGGCTCCTGGGCCCTGTCCGGCACCGCCGGCGTGCGCGCCGCCCGCATCGACGTCTTCGGCAACCCCGGCCAGGACGGCCTGCACGTCACCGCCGGCACCGGACCCGTCTCCGACGTCGTGATCACCGACTCCTGGATCCACAACCCCCAGGTCGCCAACGGCTCCCACTACGACGGCATGCAGGTGCGCGGCGTGGACGGCCTGACCGTGCGCAACACCGTCTTCGACCTCGGCGCCTGGGCCAGCGGCCACAACGCCGCCGTCTACCTGGAGAACGCCAACGGCGGCAACCGCAACGTCACCATCGACCGCTCCTGGCTCATCGGCGGCGGCTACAC
>JAEZAR010000311.1 GCA_023430425.1 Actinomycetes bacterium
CGCCGGAGGCGCCGCAGGGACCCGCGGGTGACCGTCGTCGTCGGCGCGTCCAGCGGGATCGGGCGGGCGACGGCGCACGCCCTCGCCCGGCGCGGGGAGCTGCTCGTCCTCGTCTCGAGGTCGCCCGAGGTCCTCGCCGAGGTCGCCCGCGAGTGCGTCGCGGCGGGCGGCGCGGAGCCGCTCGTCGCCGTGGCGGACGTCGCGGACCGCGCCGCGGTCGACCGGGCGATCGCCGCCGCGGTCGAGCGGCACGGCCGGGTCGACGCGGTCGTGCACACCGCGGCGGTCGTCGCGTACGGCCGGTTCCACGACATCCCGGCCGAGGTCTTCGACCGGGTCGTCCAGGTGGACGTCCTCGGCTCGGCCAACGTGGCCCGGGCTGCGCTGCGGCGGTTCGAGGACCAGGGGGCCGGTCACCTCGTGCTGGTCGGCTCCCTGCTCGGGTCGATCCCGACGGCGTGGATGAGCCCGTACGTGGTCAGCAAGTGGGCGGTGCACGGCCTGGCCAACGTGCTGCGGGCGGAGGCGCGCAGCATCGGCGCACGGGTGTCCCTGGTGGTGCCCGGAGGGGTGGACACGCCGATCTACGCCCTCGCCGGTTCGTACGCCGGCCGCGTGGGCCGGCCGCCGCCCCCGGTGGACCGTCCCGAGACCGTCGCACGTGCCATCGCCGAGGTGCTCGACAGACCGACACGGGAGCGCTCCGTGGGACTGGCCAACCGGGCGTGGACGCAGAGCTTCCGGCTCCTGCCGGGCGTGTACGACCGCGTCGTCGGACCGGCCATGGCTCGGCTGGGGCTGTCCCGGGTGCCGACCGTCGCGCACCCGGGCAACGTGTTCAGCCCGACGCCGGACGGCGAGGCGGTCCACGGGGAGTGGGGACGGCACTGGTTGCGGGGGGTCGGTGCGGTCGCGCTCGTCGGGGCCGCCGGGGCCGTCGCCGGCGCCGTCCGGGTCGCCCGACGCTGAGCGGCGCCGGCCCGGGGGCCTGCGCGGGCGTCGTGGGTCAGAGCAGGCGACCCCATGCCGTCGCGGCCAGGAGACGGCGCACGCCGCCCGCGGGGCCCTCGTCGGCGAGGGCGGCGCGTGCCGCGTTCCACCCGCAGGCGCCGTGCACACCGCCGCCGGGGTGCGCGGAGGCGCTCGCCAGGTAGAGCCCGGCGACCGGCGTCTCGGGCCGGCCGAGCCCGGGCGTCGGGCGGAACACGAGCTGCTGGTGCAGCGCCGAGGTCCCGCCGTTGACGGCGCCCCCGACCAGGTTCGCGTCGGCGTCGGCGAGGTCGCCCGGTCGCTGGACGTGGCGGGCGACGACGGCGGACGCGAAGCCCGGCGCCGCGCGCTCCAGCGCCTCCTCGACGCGGGCGACGTGAGCGGTCAGCACGTCGGCGCCGGGCCCTCGTGCGGTCCCGCCGGCCCGACGGCCCGCTGCCCGGTGCGGCAGGTGCGTGTACGCCCACGCGGACTCGGTCCCCACGGGGGAGCGGGTGGGGTCGGCCGTCGTCATCTGCCCGAACAGCAGGAAGGGACGCTCGGGCACCCGCCCCGTCGACAGGTCGGCGGCCACCTGGACGAACCCGTCGAGGTCCACGCCCAGGTGCACGGTCCCGGCCCGGCCCGCCGCCGGCGACCGCCAGGGGACCGGCGCGTCGAGCGCCCAGTTCACCTTCAGGGTCGGGTGGTCCCACTGGAAGTGCTCCAGGTCGTCGAGCAGCCGCGCCGGCACGTGCCGGGGCCCGAGGAGCTCGGTGTACAGCGCCGGGGCGGTGACGTCCGCGAGCACCGCCCGGCGGGCCCGGATGCGGGTCCCCCCGTCGGTCAGGACGCCGACGGCCCGACCCCCGGACACGGCGACGGCGGCGACGCGCGTGCCGGTGAGGACCTGGCCGCCGGCCGCGCGGAACCGACGGGAGAGGGCGTCCGCGAGGACGCCGGCCCCGCCCTCGGGCACGGGGTAGCCGACGTCCTGCCCGAGCATCGTGAGCAGCCAGCCGAGCAGGCCGCTGCCCGCGGCGTCCGGCGGGACGTCCGCGTGCATGGCGTTCCCGGTGAGGAGCAGCGGCGCCGCGTCGCCCCCGAAGCGCTCGGCACCGAGACGTCGCACCGGCAGCACCGCGAGCCGGGCCAGGTCGAGCGTCCCGCGGGCGCCCGCACGGCGCAGCAGGCGGGCCAGGGACCGGATCGGCGGGAACGGCGTGAACAGGGCAGCCAGGACGTCGTCGCGCACCGACCGCCACCCCTCGACGAGGTCCAGCCAGGCGGCCCCGTCCCCGGGGTGCTCGCGGTCGAGCCCGGCGGCCGTCGCCTCGGCGTCGTCCTCGAGGACGGCGGCGTGCCCGTCGTCCAGCGCGTGGGCCAGCACCGCGGGCGCCCGCCGCCACCGCAGGCCGTGCCGGTGGAGCTCGAGGTCGCGGATCACGGGGGAGGCCGCAGCCAGGGGGTAGAACGCGCTGAAGAGGTCCGTGCGGTAGCCGGGGGCGGTGACCTCGGCGGTGCGCACCGCACCGCCCACCTCCGCCTCCGCCTCCACCAGGACCACGTCCCAGCCGGCGTCCGCGAGGGCGTTCGCCGCGACCAGCCCGTTCGGTCCCGCGCCGACCACGACGGCGTCCGCGCTGCGTGTGATCATCACCCCTCCCCGCCCCACGCTGGCACCCGGTCGGCGCGCGGGCAAACGCGTGCGCCCCCGGTCGCCGGCCGCGCTCCGGTGGACACGGCCGCCGCCGCGACGGATGCTGGCGGCGCCGCAGGCACGACGGCCGTGCCGGCACACCCTGCCAGGACCACGCGACCGCGAGCGAGGACGAGCCATGACCATCACGCCAGACCCGGTGGTGTCCGGGGTGCCGTACGAGGTCCGCGAGGTCGACGGCCGGCCGCCGACGTCCCCGGACGACTTCCTCGGGTCGCACGTCGTGGTCCTCGCCGGCCGGACGGGCGACCACCGCGTCGAGGCCGAGGGCGGGCGCGCCGACGGCGTCGTCAAGCTCTACGAGAAGTCCGCCGTCACGTCCAAGGACGTCCGGACCTGGACGGTGGACGCGGCGGGCGACGGCTTCACCGCGACGTCGGCCTGAGCCCGCGCGGCCGCCCGCGGCCGCCGCGGCCCGTTCCGATACGCTCGGGGGCGCTTGGCCCCTGTGGCGGAACTGGCAGACGCACCCGACTCAAAATCGGGCGCCGCGAGGCGTGAGGGTTCGAGTCCCTCCGGGGGCACGTGCGAGGGCTCGGCCGCGGCCGCGTCGGCCCCGCGCCGTGGCGCCGACGCGCCATGGACGCAGGTGCCCGCAGGTCGGACGCGCCACTAGGCTGGCGCGCGTGACCGAGAAGGCAGCCCAGCCCAGCCCGGACGGCGCCGTCGTCGCCGAGAGCGCCGCCGCGCCGCCGGAGCCCACCGC
>JAEZAR010000321.1 GCA_023430425.1 Actinomycetes bacterium
GCGGGGCTGCGCCGAACGGGTGATCCTGTCACTCGTTGGTGTGAATCCGCTCCCACGCCGGTGACCTGGGGAAACGTCATGATCACGGGCCTTGTAGCCCCTCTGCGGGGCGCCCGCAACCAGAACCGGCCGGAACTTCGGGTGAAAACCGCGTCATGGGGGGTGAAGTCGTCGCTCTCATCGGGCGTACGGCTCAGCGAGGTGCCCTTCAGCACCGGACACCTGGAGGTCATGATGATGGAACTGCGCGAGGTCCCGACCCAGCGGACCGCACTGACGCGGCGCGAGCGTGTGATCCTGTCGAACCTGGACGAGGACGTGACCCTCGAGCAGATCGCCACCCGCCTCTTCGTCACGCGGAACACCGTGAAGTCCCAGGTCCGGTCCGTGTACAAGAAGCTCGGGGTGAACACCCGCGCCGAGGCCGTCGCGTGCGCGAGGGCGATCGGGCTGCGCTGAGCCACCCGGCCGGCAGCGATGCCGGCCGACGTCGGCCAGGCTCGTCCGCGGGTGTCCAGCGGGCGCGGCGCGGCCGGCCACGGCACCCGGCGCGCACCGGGCGCCGCCCCCGTCGGCGGGTGGAGCCGACCCGACCTCCGGGCCCGGGTAGTGTCTGAGCACCGAAATCGTGCTCCGGCCCTCCCGGGCCCCGGTCATGTCTGCAGGTGAGCGCTTGGCAGATTCGCTCGGTCCGTCGGCGGACGAGCACTGGGCGCCCGACCACATCGTGCTGGCGCGGCGCGTGCTGTCCCGCGCGGGCCGCCTCTTCGTCGAGCGGGGCGCCGACGGCCGGGTGCTGACGACCTCGCCCCTGGCCGACATGGCGGCCGTCGAGCAGCGGTACCCCGCCTGGGCGCTCGGGCCGTTCGGGCGCATCGAGCCGGAGTTCGCGGTGCCGGAGCGACCGGGCGTGTACGCGCTGGTGTCCGACGGCGTCGTGCACTACGTGGGGTGGTCGAACGATCTCGCGAGCACCTTCGGGCCCCGCCACGGGCTCGGGCACATCTCCCGCAAGGACTGCACGAGCCGCCGCCGCGAGGAGGTCTGCCGGCTCAACCGCCTCGTCACGGCGGACGCCGTCGCCGGTCGGACCGTCGACCTGTACCTCCTGCTGCTCGAACCACGCCGCTGGTACGGCGGACGGTCCGGTGAGGCGCCCGCCGCGGTGGCCGCCGAGATCCTCGCGACGTCGCGGGGCGACTGGCACCTGCCCGAGTGACCTGCCGACGGGCGCGCCGGGAGCCGCGGCCGCCGGTCCGGTCGTGGTCGCCGGCCCGTCCCCGGGTGCCCGCCCGGCGGTCGCCGGCCCGTCGCGCGCGGGTGCCCGTGTCTGGAAGGCTGGCGGCGTGACCGCCGGTGACCGCCCGATCGTCGCCACCGTGCGCGACGACGGTCCCGTCGTCGTCGTCGCCGCCGCGGTGGTCGACAGCCTCGCCGCGCCCCGCCGCCTCCTCGCCGCGCGTCGTCGGCGGCCCCAGCGGCTCGCCGGCCGGTGGGAGTTCCCGGGCGGCAAGGTCGACGTGGGGGAGGGCGCCGAGGAAGCGCTGCACCGAGAGCTGCGGGAGGAGCTCGGCGTGTCCGTCGCGCTGGGCGCGGAGCTCCCCGGGCCCGACGACGGCGCCTGGCGCCTGTCCGGCCGGTACGCGATGCGGCTGTGGCTGGCCGAGGTGACCGAGGGGGAGCCGGCGCCGCTGGTCGAGCACGACGAGCTGCGCTGGCTCGGGCCCGGCGCCTGGTTGTCGGTGCCGTGGCTGGACGCGGACGTCCCGATCGTCGAGGCGCTGCTGGCGTCGACGCGGGTCGGCGGGCGCTGACGCCCCGGCGAGCGTCGACTCCTCAGCGCCCGCGCACCACCGGGCACCCGGCGAGGTGGTCGTCCACGAGGCCGCACGCCTGCATCGACGCGTAGGCGGTCGTGGGTCCGACGAACCGGAAGCCCACCGACTTGAGCTCGGCGGCGAGGGCCACGGCCGCGGGTGTGGTGGTCGGCACGTCGGCGAGGGTGCGAGGCCGCTCCGTCTCCGGACGCGGCGGCGGGGCGTAGGACCACACCAGGTCGGTGAGCGTGCGCCCGTGGGCGCGCAGGTCGAGCACCGCGCGGGCGTTGGCGACCGCCGCATGGATCTTGGCCCGGTTGCGGATGATGCCCGGGTCGGCGAGCAGGCGGTCGACGTCGGCGTCGGTGAACCGGGCCACCGCCTCGGGGTCGAACCCGGCGAAGGCGACGCGGAACGCCTCCCGCTTGCGCAGCACCGTCAGCCACGACAGGCCCGACTGGAACGCCTCGAGGCAGAAGCGCTCGAGGAGCTCGGCGTCGCCGCGGACCGGCACGCCCCACTCGGTGTCGTGGTAGGCGGCGTACAGCGGGTCGCCGTCGCCGAAGCAGCGGTTACCGGCGACGACGTCGGGGCCGGTCGTGACGGATGCCGGGGCGAGCGTGGAGGCGGGGTCCATGCCTCGCACGCTAGACCGGTCCGCCGACGCGGCCGTCCCGCGGTCCGTCGGCGCTGGGGACGGGGCGCCCCTGGCGGCCCGCGCCGCGTCAGCGCGCGGCGGTCACGTCGAACCGCCCGACCAGCGCCGCAACGCCGTCGAGCAGCAGGCCCAGGGCGAGGTGGGTCTCGTCGTCCACGGGTCCGTCGGCGCTCCCCCGGTCGCCTGGGCCGGCGGCCGGGTCCTCGGGCG
>JAEZAR010000052.1 GCA_023430425.1 Actinomycetes bacterium
TCGATGCGGGCGAGGAAGAACTCCTCGTCCTGCCGCACGGCCTGGCGGTGGAAGTCGAACACCGCCGAGCGGGTCGCGACCGGCCCCACGACGGCGGCGGGGTCGAGCTCGAGCCCCGACTCCTCGCGCAGCTCCCGGACCGCGGCCTCGACCCCCGACTCCCCCACGGCGATCCCGCCACCCGGGGTGAACCACCAGTGGCGCTCCGGCTGGTCCACGTCGTGGCCCTGGGCCATGAGCACCCGGTCCGCGCCGTCGAGCAGGATGAGGCGGGCGGCCGTCCGGTACGGGACCCCGTCCGGGCCGGGGACCCAGTCGGGGCCGAGCTGGGTGACCAGGACGGCGTCCGGACCGGCCTCGCCCTCGCGCGGGACGCCGGGCGTCACCAGCCGCGCTCGGCCAGCCGGTGCGGCTCCGGGACCTCCTCGACGTTGATGCCCACCATCGCCTCGCCCAGCCCGCGCGAGACCTCGGCGATCACCTTGGCGTCGTCGTAGAACGTGGTCGCCTTGACGATCGCCGCCGCCCGGCGCGCCGGGTCCCCGGACTTGAAGATCCCGGAGCCCACGAAGACGCCCTCGGCGCCGAGCTGCATCATCATCGCGGCGTCGGCCGGCGTCGCGATGCCGCCCGCGGTGAAGAGGACGACAGGGAGCTTGCCGCTGGCGGCCACCTCGCGGACCAGGTCGTACGGCGCGCCGAGCTCCTTGGCCGCCACGTACAGCTCGTCCTCGGGCAGCGAGGTCAGCCGCCGGATCTCCGCGCGGATCGTGCGCATGTGCGTGGTCGCGTTGGAGACGTCGCCCGTGCCGGCCTCACCCTTCGAGCGGATCATCGCCGCCCCCTCGGTGATGCGCCGCAGGGCCTCGCCCAGGTTGGTCGCGCCGCAGACGAAGGGGACCGTGAACGCCCACTTGTCGATGTGGTGCGCGTAGTCGGCGGGCGTGAGCACCTCGGACTCGTCGACGTAGTCCACCCCGAGGGCCTCGAGCACCTGGGCCTCGACGAAGTGGCCGATCCGGGCCTTCGCCATCACGGGGATCGAGACGGCGTCGACGATGCCCTGCACCAGGTCGGGGTCGCTCATCCGGGCCACGCCGCCCTGGGCCCGGATGTCGGCCGGCACGCGCTCGAGCGCCATGACGGCGACCGCTCCGGCGTCCTCGGCGATCTTGGCCTGCTCGGGTGTGACGACGTCCATGATCACGCCGCCCTTGAGCATCTCGGCCATGCCGCGCTTGACCTTCGCGGTGCCGATCAGGTTCTCGCTCAACGTTCGTCCCTCGGTCGGTGGTGGGAGTCGCCCGGGGTGGGCTCACCGGGCGGGCACCGCCGCAGGCTCCCGCCCGGGGGCGACCGACGGCGGTGCCACCATCCTAGTCGCGGCGCCGGCGCCGGCCCTCAGGCATTCTCACGGCCCGGACCATCGCTGCCGAGCCGGCTCAGCGCGCGCCGGCCACCCGCTCGAGCGCCGGGGGCCACTCGTCGTCGATCTCGACCGTCCGCGGCATCGGCGCGTGACCGTGCAGCCGCAGCGCACGCACGAGCAGCTTGCGGCGCACGCGCTGCGCCTGCGCGACGGCCTCGTTGTGGAACCTCCGGGCGAGCTGCACGCGGTACCAGGCCGCCGCGAGGGGCGCCACGACCTCCGCGCCCGCCGGGTCAGCACTCAGCGCCCCGACCTCGTCGTCGTCCGCGAGCGCCTCCCGGATCGTGCGGGACAGCTCGCTCTCCGCCTGCCCACGGTCCACGGCGGGTGCGCCGGCGTCGGGGGGCTCACCGGCCAGCAGCCGGTCGAGGTCCGGCAGCGCGGCGACGAGCTCGGCGCGCCCGTGGCCGCCGGCGGTCAGCGCCGCCCACGCGGCCTCCCCGACGAGCACGGAGCTCACCGGGTCGAGCAGGCCGGACGAGGCGAGCTCCGCCGCCGCCGACGCGCGGCGCACGAGCTGGTTCTCGAGCGCCGCCCGGGAGCCCGCGACCTTGCGGTGCAGCCGGTCCAGGCGGTTCGCGACCACCCATACGAAGCCCAGCAGGACGAGCAGCAGGACGGCGACGAGGAGCGTGGCCTCCGACCAGGTCATCGGGCGCCCGCCCCCCCGCTTCCGGCGCCCCGCACCCCGCCGGGGCCGGCGGCCCGCACACCGCCGGGCCCGGGCACTGCCCCGAGGGCGCCGCGGCGGGTCGCCGGGTCCTCCCCGACGCGCACGTGCGGGCTGCCGGCGAGCACCATCTCGTACACGGTGAGCACCTGCTCGGTGACGACCGACCAGTCGTACCGGCGGACGACGGCGGCGGCGCGCTCCGTCCGGGCCCGGCGGAGCTCGGGGTCCCGCAGCACCCGCACGAGCGTCTCGGCGAGCGACGCGCTGTCGCCGTTCGGGAACAGGACGCCCGCCGCGCCGTCGTCGAGCACGCGTCGGAACGCGCCCAGGTCGCTCGACACGACGGCCGCCCCCGCGCTCATGGCCTCCACGAGGACGATCCCGAAGCTCTCGCCGCCCGTGTGCGGTGCGCAGTAGACGTCGACCGAGCTCAGCAGCCGGGCCTTCTCGTCGTCCGGTACCCCGCCGAGGAACTCGACGGAGTCCGCGAGCGGGCCGAGCGCCGCGCGCGCCTCCTCGGCCCCGGCGTCGCCCCGCCCCGCCACGAGGAAGCGGGCGCCGGGGATCGCCGCGAGCACCGCCGGGATCGCCGCGGTGAGCACGGGCAGCCCCTTGCGCGGCTCGTCGAGGCGGCCCAGGAAGGCGACGGTCGGCCGGTCCGGCGTCCCGGTCCACCGGGGGTCCGGGCGGGCCGCGGCGAACGTGTCGACCCAGACCCCGTTGGGGATGACGACGGCGTCACCCCCCGCGTGCTCGACGAGGGTGCGCCGGGCGTCCTCGGAGACCGCGATCCGGGCGGAGATCTTCTCCAGGCTGGGGCGGACGATCGGGTGCGCCACCTGCAGGGCGCGGGACCGCAGGAGCGCAGTGTGGAAGGTCGCGACGATCGGGCCGCTCGCCACCCACAGCGCCAGCATGCCGAGGCTCGGCGTCACCGGCTCGTGCAGGTGGAGGATGTCGAAGTCGCCCGCGACCAGCCACCGTCGCACGCGGCGGGCGCTCATCGGGCCGAACGTCATGCGGGCGACCGCGCCGTTGTACCTGACCGGGACCGCGCGGCCCGCGGGGGTGATGTAGTCCGGCAGGGGCGTGTCGTCGTCGGCGGGCGCGAGCACGGAGACGGTGTGGCCCCGCCGTCCCAGGGCCTCGGCGAGGTCGCGGACGTGGAACTGCACGCCGCCCGGCACGTCGAACGAGTACGGGCAGACGATGCCGACCCGCAGCGGCCCGGTGCTCACGCGCGCTCCCGGGCGAGCGTCGCCGCGTACCGCTGCGGGTCGAGGTCCTCGACGAACACCTTCTGGAGCATGTGCCAGTGGGTCGGGTGCGCGGCGATGTCGGCCGCGAGCACGTCCACCCACGCCTGCGTCACGGCGCGCACCTGCTCCGCGCGCGGCAGGTCGGCCGGGACGGGCACCGGCGGCGCGAACGTGACGACGATCCCCCACGGCGAGCCGGCCCGGCGGCGCCGGGCACCGCGCAGCCGCTCGTGC
>JAEZAR010000344.1 GCA_023430425.1 Actinomycetes bacterium
ACCGTGGCCAGTGCCGCGAGAGCGAGGGCGCCGAGCGTCCCGACGGCGGGGTCCGGGGCACCGGCGAGCACGACGGCGGTCGCCGCGCACGCCGCGACCAGCACCCGGAGGCCACGGGGCCGGGGGCGCAGCGCGGGGGACGTCGCCGCCATGCCCGTCCATCGGCCGGTCGGACCCCGGGATGAGGCGGACCCCGGGGGGGACGCGATCGCGGCGGCGATCAGCGGGCGTCGGCGTCCAGGGCCGCACCGTCCGTGGTGCCCGGGCCCGCCGCATCGGCGTCCACGACCCGGAAGTCGTTGCGGCTGCCGTGCTTGACCTCGTACATCGCCGCGTCGGCGCGCGCCAGCAGCGCGGTGGGGGTCAGCCGGGCGTCCCGGGTGACCGCGACGCCGACGCTGCCGGTGAGCTGCACGGTGCCCGCTCCCGCCACCACCTCCGCCCCCATCGGTTCGGCGAGGGCGTCGACGATCCGGCGCGCGATCCGGTGCACGTGCTCGTGGTCCGGCACGTCCTCGCAGACGACGACGAACTCGTCCCCGGCGAGCCGGCCCACCGTGTCGTCGCGGCGGGCGGCCGAGGTGAGGCGCCGGGCCACCTCGACGAGCACCGCGTCGCCGGCCTCGTGCCCGAGCGTGTCGTTGACCCGCTTGAGGTGGTCGACGTCGAGGAAGAAGACGGCGAGGACCCCGTGGCGCCGCTCGGCGCGGCGCAGGGCCCCCGCGAGCCGGTCGACGACGAGCGACCGGTTCGGCAGGCCGGTCAGGCCGTCGTGCGTCGCCTGGTGCGCGAGCGCCGCCTCGGCCGCCTTCATCGCCGTGATGTCGCGGGTCGAGGCGAGGACCCCGACCACGCCGCCGTCGGCGTCGGCATCCGGCGAGAGCGTGGCGTGGCACCAGCGGGGGCGGCCGTCGGCGCCCGTGCGCTCGAGCTCGACCTCGCCCGGCTCCCCGGTTTCCAGCACCCGCCGCAGGGCGGGCTCCCACACGGCGAGCACCGCCGCGGGGACGCCGAGGTCGCGGTCGCGCCGGCCGAGGACGTCGGCGGCCAGCACCCCGAGCGCGCGTTCCGCGGCAGGGTTGAGGTAGCGGAACCGCAGGTCGCGGTCGTACCGGGCGATCTCGTCGGTGGAGCCGTCGAGCACGGCGCGCAGCTGCGCCTCCACCCGCCGGACCTCCTGCTCCGCGGTCACGCGGCGCGTGATGTCGCGGGAGATGCCGAAGGTGCCCACGACCCGGCCGGCGTCGTCGCGCAGCGGGAACTTGCTGCTCGACACCCACGTGTCCGCCCGGTCCGCCCACCGCTCCCGCTCGACCTTGTCCACCAGGGGCTCACCCGTCGCGATGATGCGCTCCTCGTCGGCGCGCGCGGCGCGTGCGTGCTCGGGGGCGAAGAGGTCGGCGTCGGTCAGCCCGACCATCTCCGCCTGGCTACGCCGGTGCAGGCGCGCGCAGCCCAGGCTCACGCGCAGGAACCGGCTCGCCAGGTCCTTGAAGTAGATGACCTCGTCGGCGTCGTCGAGCAGGTTGCGCATGAAGACACGGTCGTCCGCGGCGCCCGCCCCGGCGCCCGCGGCGAGCCCGCCGTCGGTCATCGACGTCCTCCTCGGAGCGAGGGAGGGCGGCTCCCGAGCCGCTCTCCCGACGCCGGCGCACCCGACGCCCCCTCCGGCGCGTGCATCGTAGGCCCGACCGGCGCGCCGTCGTCAGGGGCGCCGACGCCGAGGGCCGGGCGCGAGCACGGATTTCACCCCGGGGCGCCCTCCCCGCGTGCCAGGATGGACGGGCTTCCGCGAGACAGGGGTCCCCAGTGCGCACCGACCACCCCGCGGGCCCGTCCGGCCCGGACCCGTCGGCCACCACCCGGGCGACGGAGCCGGCGGGCGCCGACGTGCTCGTCGTGCGGGACGTCGTGCGCCGGTTCGGCGACCTCGTCGCCGTCGACGGCGTCTCCTTCACCATCGCGCCCGGCGAGACGTACGGCCTCCTCGGCCCGAACGGCGCCGGGAAGACGACGACGATCTCCGTGGTCGCCGGGCTCATCCGCGCCGACGCCGGCACGGTCACCGTGCTCGGCCGGCCCGTCGGCCCGCGGCACACGGGCGTCAAGCGCCACGTCGGCCTCGTGCCGCAGGACCTCGCCATCTACCCCGAGCTCTCCGCGCGCGAGAACCTGCTCTTCTTCGGCCGGCTCCAGGGGATGGGCGGGCGCGGGCTCGCGCGGCGGGTCGACGAGGTGCTCGAGATCGTCGGGCTCGCCGACCGCGCGAAGGACGCGACAAAGGAGTACTCGGGCGGCATGAAGCGCCGGCTCAACATCGGCGTCGGGCTGCTGCACCGCCCGACGCTGCTGATCCTGGACGAGCCGACGGTCGGCGTCGACCCCCAGTCCCGCAACGCGATCCTCGAGTCCGTCGAGGCCCTGTCCGTCGAGGGCATGGCGGTCCTGTACACGACGCACTACATGGAGGAGGCCGAGCGCCTCTGCGACCGGATCGCGATCGTGGACTCGGGACGCATCCAGGCCGAGGGCACCCGCGCCGAGCTCATCCGTCTCACCGGTGAGCTCGACCGCATCCGCCTGACCGGCGGGGGCGACGTGGCGGCGGCTGCGGCCGCCGTCCGCGCCCTGCCCGCGGTCGACCACGTCGACGCCGACCGGTCCGCCGTGCTGCTGACCGTGCGGGAGGCGCCGACGGCCGTCGCCTCGGTGGTCACCGCGGCCACGGCCGCCGGCATGGCACTCGCCGACGTCGAGATCACGCGGCCGAACCTCGAGTCGGTGTTCCTCCAGCTCACCGGCAAGGCGTTGCGGGACTGAGGACGGACAGGTGCGCGCGCTCCTCACGATGACCGCTTCGGACCTGCGCCAGCACGTCCGCGACAGGTCCGTGCTCATCTTCGCGG
>JAEZAR010000351.1 GCA_023430425.1 Actinomycetes bacterium
GACCGGGACGGGGGCGGTGACGGCGTCGGGCTCCGTGCGACGGGCGGTGGGGTCCTGCTCCCCGGCGTCGCCGGGACCGGACCCGGTCGCCGCCTCGCCCTCGTGGTCGCCGTCGGGCGTCGCGGCCGGGCCGACCGCACCCGGCGCCGCGTCCTGCGACTCCGGGGCGTCCTCGACGTCCTCGGTCCAGGTGGCGAGCCCGATCGCGAGGAAGGTCGACGCGATGCCGTAGCGCTGGGCGTGCTCGTCCGCCCGGCCGGCGACGGCGCGCGCCCGGCGCTTGGCGGCGGACAGCGCCGAGCCCTCGCGCACGAGGTTGGACAGCCGGGTGGTCCGACCCGCGAAGAGCTGGGCGATCCCGGACGGATGGGCGGCGGTGACGTCGAGGAGGGAGTCGCCGAGGCGGTCGACGTCGGCGAGCGCGGAGTCGCCGGCCTCGTCGACCAGGGCGGCGCGCCAGGCGACGCGGGCGCTCTCCACGAGGTCGTCGACGGGCGGCCGCCGGACGACCACCGGGCCCGTCCGTCCCCCGGACGGCACGGCGTCGGGCGCCGGGGCCGGCCCGGCGTCCCGAGCGGGCGTGCGGGCGCGAGCAGTCACACGGGCACGGTAACCGGGGCGCCGAACGGGCGGTCGGTGCCGCGCCGCCGTGCGTCGAGGTCGGCGGGGGTGAACCGGTCGCGCCCGCTCCCGGGCGGGGGCGCCGGAGCGGCCGGGCCCGGACATGGAACAGTGCGCACCACGCAGGGGGCAGGCGGTGCGCACTGTCAGGGTCAAGTGTGTACCCCGCCCCTCGGCCGGTCAACGACCGGCCGGGCGAACCGGCCCTCGCGACGGCGATTTCACCCGGGCGGGTGAGTGCGGGGGTGCGACGCCCGACGGCGGGGGTCCGCCACCCGCCCAGGAGGCGGTCAGGCCTCGTCGACCGACGGTCGCCCGGTCAGCCACGCGTTCTCGTGGTCGCGCAGGAAGTGGGTGGGCCACACGGCGTCCGCAGCCCGCTCGTCGATGCCGTAGAACGCGAGGAGGTCGGAGACCAGCGCCTCCACCGCGGGCCACGTCGGCTCGGCGAGGACCCCGCGGAGGCGGTCCACGAGGTCGGCCGGCCGGTGGGCCACCGACTCGGTGACCCGCAGCAGCCACTTGTGGTGCGGGTAGAGCGTCGAGGTCTCGGCCAGCACGAGCCGGCACGCGAACAGCACGACCTTCGCCAGCGCCGCCGTGCGCAGGTACGGGTCGTCCTTCGCCACGCCCTGCCCGAAGTACCACCGCCACCCGAGAAGCTGTGCCGTGAACGACGTCACCCGTGCGTCGCGCTCGGCGGTGGGGTACCGGGTGATCCGGTCGAGGAGCTCGGGCAGGCCCGCCACGCGCGAGAACAGGACCCTCGCGCCGACGTAGGCGTAGCGGGCGGGGTCGCTCCCCCGCTCGGCCACCTGCTGCAGGCCGTCGAGCGTGACGTACTTGCCGTCGACGTAGCCGCCCTCGTAGGTGACGACGCCGCTGTCGGGGTGCAGCGTGACGGTGAGGCGGTCCTGCGCGTCCCGCCGGGCCAGGGCCTCGGGCGTCACGACGAGGGCCACGTCCACGTCCGACGAGGCCGTCGCGAACCCGTGCGCGACGGAGCCCGCGAGCAGGAGCGCGAGCACCTCCGGGTCGGTCGCCAGGTGCCGGGTGAGGTTGCGCACCGTGGCCGCGTGGTGGGGCAGCAGCCCCGTGAGCGCTGCCTCCCCGGGTGTCGTCCCGTCCGTCATCTCGTCCCGCTCCCCTCCTCGGCCCTCGGCGCCCGGCCGGCCGTCGGGACCGTCGTCGACGACGGCCCGTCGGACCGTCGCGGACCATGATCCCCGACCGTGGCCGTCGGCCCCGTGCCCGCACTATCGTCGACGCAGGCCCCGCGGGCCCACGCCACGCACCGGGCGCGGCGGGCGCACGGCGGGTGCGCGGGGACACGGCCAGCGGGAGGCGACCATGAGCGAGGACCCGGTCATCGAGCACGACCTGCGCCGGCGGGCCGAGAAGCGGCTCAAGGCGAAGCGCGACCTCGGCGCCCACCTGCTGGCCTACGTCCTCGTCAACGCCTTCCTCGTCGTGATCTGGGCGATGACGGTCGGCCCCGACGGGTTCTTCTGGCCGGTCTTCCCGATCCTCGGCTGGGGCATCGGCGTGGCGTTCAACGTGTGGGACGTGTACTCGCCCGAGCCGAGCGAGGACAAGATCCGCGCCGAGATGGACCGGCTGCGCCGACGCTGAACGGGCCCCGCCGCCCGGCCCACCGGGCCCCGGCGGGCCCGCGCGCGGGGCCGCGCCCCGCGTGCTTGGGTGGACCGCATGCCCGACGCGACGCAGGTGCGCCTCCAGGTCCGCGACGTCCCCGACCGGGGCCGCTGGCAGGCGACCCTCGACGGCGCCGAGGTCGGGTTCGCCGCCTACCGCCGCGAGCCCGACCGCGTCGTGCTCACCCACACCGTCGTCGAGCCCGAGCACGAGGGACGCGGCGTGGGCTCGGCTCTCGCCCGGGCCGCGCTGGACTCCGCGCGGGCGGCGGGCCTGGGCGTCGAGCCCCGGTGCCCCTTCATGAGCGCCTGGATCGAGCGGCACCCGCGGTACGCGGACCTCGTCGTGCGTTGACCCGGTCGCCGCTCCGGGTGAGGCTCGCCTGGTGATCGCACTCTCCCGGGACGAGGCGCGACGGATCGCCGTGCACGCCCAGCTGCTCACGGCGGAGCGCCCGACCGACCTCGTCGGGACGGTCCACCGGCTCACCATGCTCCAGCTCGACCCCACGGCGGCCGTCGCGCCGAGCGCGGACCTGGTGGCGTGGAGCCGGCTGGGCGGCACCTACCGGCCCGAGCACCTGACGGCGGCCCTCGCGCGGCGGGAGCTCTTCGAGCTGGGCGCCGTCGTCCGGCCGATGAGCGACGTCGGGCTCTACCTGGCCGTCCTGCCGCGGCCGGCGGAGATGAGCGCGGCGACGCGGTGGCTCGAGGCCAACGGGGCGTTCCACCGGGACGTGCTCGCCCGCCTCCGGGACGCCGGACCCCTCCCGTCGCGCGAGATCCCCGACACGGCCACCGTGCCGTGGGCGTCGACCGGCTGGACGAACAACAGGAACGTCACCCGCCTGCTCGAGATCCTCGCGGTCCGCGGCGAGGTCGCGATCGCGGGACGCGACGGTCGCGAGCGCCTGTGGGACCTGCCCGAGCGCGTCTACCCCGCCGACGTCGTCGTCCCCTCGCCCGAGGAGGCCGCCCGCGCCCGCGACGAGCGCCGACTCGCCTCGCTGGGGCTCGCGCGCGACGTGCGGGTCGCGATGCCCGTCGAGCCGATCACCGTGGGTGAGGCGGGCGAGCCCGCGACGGTCGAGGGGCTGCCCGGCGGCTGGCGCGTCGACCCGGCGGCACTGGTCGCGCTCGACACGCCCCTCGAGCCGCGGGCCGCGCTGCTCTCGCCCTTCGACCGGCTGGTCCATGACCGGGTCCGTGCCCAGCAGCTCTTCGACTTCGAGTACGTCCTGGAGATGTACAAGCCCGCCGCCCAGCGTCGATGGGGCTACTTCGCCCTGCCGGTGCTGCACGGCGACCGCCTCGTGGGCAAGCTCGACGCGACCGCCGACCGGAAGGCCGGCGTCCTTCGGGTCGCCGCGGAGCACGAGGACGTCCCGTGGTCCGCCGAGGTGCGCGACGCCGTCCGCGCCGAGGTCGCCGCGCTCGCGGACTGGCTCGGGCTCGGGCTGGCC
>JAEZAR010000362.1 GCA_023430425.1 Actinomycetes bacterium
CGCCCGAGCGGCGCCGCGTGGGCCGGGGCGGGCGGTGCCCGGGTGGCCGCGGTCAGGCGGGCGCGGCGGCGCCGTCGTAGGCGGCGCGGATCGCGCCGAGGTCCAGCTTCACCTGGCCGAGCATGCACTGCATCGCCCGCTGCCCCGCCTCGCCGGGGGCGAGGACGAGGTCGTCCAGGCCCTTCGGCACGACCTGCCACGAGACGCCGAACCGGTCCCGCAGCCAGCCGCACTGGGAAGCCTCCCCGCCGTCGGCGAGCAGCGCGTCCCAGTACCTGTCGAGGTCCGCCTGCGTGTCGCACTCGAGGAAGAACGAGAACGCCTCGTCGAGCGTGAACTCCGGGCCGGCGTTGAGCGCCGTGACGCGGTGGCCGTCGAGGTCGATCTCCACGACGAACGCCGCACCCTCCGGGACGCCCGGGACGCCCGCGGGTGCCCGGCGCACGGACAGGATCCGCGAGCCCGGCACGATCGACGTCCAGAGCTGCGCGGCCTCCTCGGCCTGGCCGTTGAACCAGAGGTGGGTGCGGACGGTGCCCATGGTGGTCTCCTTCGGGTGTCGGGTCACCCGTACCGACCGGCCGCCGGGCACGGACTCATCGGCCCTGCCCGGGCGTGTCAGCGAAGGGCCGCCTGCGCCGCCTCGGCCGCCTCGACGACGTTGGCGAGGAGCATCGCCCGGGTCATCGGTCCGACGCCACCCGGGTTCGGTGACACCCACGCCGCCACCTCGCGCACGTCGGGGTGCACGTCGCCGACGAGCCGGGTCCTGCCCGTCTCCTCGTCGACCTGCCGGGACACGCCGACGTCGAGCACCACGGCACCCGGCGTGACGTGCTCAGCACGAACGATGCCGGGTACCCCGGCCGCGGCGACGACGACGTCCGCGCGCCGCAGGTGCTCCCCGAGGTCGCGCGTGCCGGTGTGGGTGAGCGTCACCGTCGCGTTGTGCTCGCGCCGCGTGAGGAGCAGACCGATCGAGCGCCCGACGGTCGTCCCGCGCCCCACGACGACGACGTGCTTGCCGGCGACCGAGACCCCGTGCCGGGCGAGGAGCTCGAGGCACGCGCGCGGGGTGCACGGCAGCGGCGTCGTGACGGGCTCGCTCACCCGGAGCACCAGGCGCCCGAGGTTGGTGGGGTGCAGGCCGTCGGCGTCCTTGGCCGGGTCCACCCGCTCGAGCAGCGGCCCGGCGTCGAGTCCCGCGGGCAGCGGGAGCTGGACGATGTAGCCCGTGCACCGCGGGTCGCGGTTGAGGCGGTCGACGGCGGCCTCGACGTCCGCGAGCGTCGCGTCGGCCGGCAGGTCCTCGCGGATCGAGTCGATGCCCACCTCGGCGCAGTCCCGGTGCTTTCCCGCGACGTACGCGTGCGACCCCGGGTCGTCGCCGACCAGGACCGTGCCCAGGCCGGGCACGACGCCGCGCTCGCGCAGCGCGGCCACGCGGACCGCCAGCTCGCCCTTGATCGCCGCCGCGGTGGCCGTGCCGTCGAGGAGCCGCGCCGTCACTGCGCCAGGCCGGGGTAGAGCGGGAAGTCCGCGGTCAGCCGGCCCACGCGGGCGCGGAGGGCCTCGACGTCGGCGCCCGTGCCCTGGACCAGCGCCGTCGCGATGACGTCCGCGACCTCGCGGAACTCGGCCTCGCCGAAGCCCCGCGTCGCGAGCGCGGGTGTACCGATCCGCAGGCCCGAGGTGACCCGCGGCGGGCGCGGGTCGAAGGGCACGGCGTTGCGGTTCACGGTGATGCCCGCGGCGTGCAGCAGGTCCTCCGCCTGCTGGCCGTCGAGCGACGAGGTGCGCAGGTCGACGAGCACGAGGTGCACGTCCGTGCCGCCGGTGAGCACGGAGACCCCCGCGCCCGCGACGTCGGGGGCGTTGAGGCGCTCCGCGAGGATCTGGGCACCGGCGAGGGTGCGCCGCTGACGGTCGCGGAACTCCTCGCTCGCCGCGATCCGGAACGCCGTCGCCTTGGCCGCGACGACGTGCATGAGGGGGCCGCCCTGCTGGCCGGGGAACACCGCCGAGTCGATCTTCTTCGCGTGCTCCTCGCGGCACAGGATGAAGCCCGACCTCGGGCCGCCGATCGTCTTGTGCACGGTGGAGGAGACGACGTCGGCGTGGGGCACCGGCGACGGGTGCAGGCCCGCGGCGACCAGGCCGGCGAAGTGGGCCATGTCCACCCAGAGCGCGGCGTCCACCTCGCGCGCGATCTCGGCGAACGCCGCGAAGTCCAGGTGCCGGGGGTAGGCCGACCAGCCGGCGATGATCACGCGCGGCCGGTGCTCGAGCGCCTTCGCGCGCACGACGTCCATGTCGACGCGGAAGGTCTGCGGGTCCACCTGGTAGGAGCCGACGTCGTACAGACGGCCCGAGAAATTGATCTTCATGCCGTGCGTGAGGTGTCCGCCGTGGGCGAGCTCCATGCCGAGGATCGGGTCGCCGGCGCGGGCCAGGGCGTGCAGGACGGCGGCGTTGGCCTGCGCACCGGCGTGCGGCTGGACGTTGGCGTGGTCGGCACCGAAGAGGGCCTTGGCGCGGGCGATCGCGAGGTTCTCCGCCACGTCGACGTGCTCGCAGCCGCCGTAGTAGCGCTTGCCGGGGTACCCCTCGGCGTACTTGTTCGTGAGCACGGAGCCCTGGGCCTGGAGCACGGCCCGCGGTACGAAGTTCTCGCTCGCGATCATCTCGAGGGTGTCGCGCTGCCGGGCGAGCTCGAGCTCGAGCACCTCGGCGATCTCCGGGTCGACCTCCGCCAGGGGGGCGTCGTGGAGCGGCTCGCGGGAGGCGCGCGCGGCGCCGCTCGCAGGGGACACGGGCGACGCGGACGATGCGGCGTCGGGGGTGGCGGTCATCTCTCTCCTCGCGGATCAGCAGTGCGGGCTCCGGGCGCGCACGTGGTGGGCGACCCGGGGCCCAGGCGTACGACCCCTCGTCAGCTGCTGCGCCGCTCCCCGGTGGTTCCCCACCTCGTTCCGCCAGTCGCGACCCGGCCAGGCTACCAACGCGGGCGGGCGGGCAGGCAGGGCAATTACGCGGCGGGGGTACGCCATCACCCCGCGTCGCCCCCACGGCGACCCGGACCCTCTCCCCCGGTATCGTGACGCCGTGGAACAGGCACCACGCTCGACGGCCGACGCCGTCGAGCGCGCGCGCCGGGTCGCGGACGAGGTCGCCCGGCCCCTGGCGGAGCACGTCGACGCCGGCCACTGGCCCGAGGAGGCGCTGCGCGCCCTCCAGAAGGTCGGCCTCGGCGGCCTGACCGCCCCGGTCGACGCGGGCGGCGCCGGGCTGGGCCTGCGTGCGGTCGCGGAGGTCTGCGAGGCCCTCGGCACCGCGTGCGCCTCCACGGCGATCACCTTCGGCATGCACGCGGTCGCGACGGCCGTCATCGCCGCGAAGGCGACCGACGCGCAGACCGACGACCTGCTGCGGCCGATCGCGGCCGGCCGCCACCTGACCACCCTCGCCCTGTCCGAGCCCGGCACCGGCTCGCACTTCTGGCTCCCCGAGTCCCGCCTGCGGCGCACGGAGGACGGGTTCGTGCTCGACGGCGTGAAGAGCTTCGTCACCAACGGCGCGCACGCGGACTCCTACGTCGTCTCGACCGCCGCGGCCGACGCCGAGGACGCGGTCGGGCGCTTCTCCTGCGTCGTCGTTCCCGGGGACGCACCGGGCCTGGAGTGGCAGGAGGAGTGGCGCGGCATCGGCATGCGCGGCAACTCCTCCCGGGGGGTCCGGCTGGACGCCGTGCCCCTGCGGCCGGACGCGCTGCTGGGCGCCGAGGGCGACCAGCTCTGGTACGTCTTCGAGGTCGTCACCCCGTACTTCCTCATGGCCATGGCGGGCACCTACCTCGGGGTCGCCGAGGCGGCGCTCGAGTCGGCCCGCCAGCACCTCGCGACCCGGCGCCACTCGCACACCGGCCGCACGCTCGGCGCCGAGCCCGTGCTCCAGCACCGCCTGGGCGGGATGTGGGCGCAGGTCCAGCGGACCCGCCGCCTCGTGCACTGGGCGGCGGAGGAGGCGGAGTCGGGCGGGCCCGACGCGATGGCCGCGATCGCGTCGGCGAAGGCCGAGGTCGCCGACTGCGCGGTCGAGGTCGCGAACGAGGCCATGACCCTCGTCGGCGGCGTCGGCTACCGCGACCGGGCGGCACCCGAGCGCCACCTGCGCGACGCGCGCGCCGCGCACGTCATGAGCCCGACGACGGACGTGCTCCGCGGCTGGGCCGGGCGGGCCCTCCTCGACCTCCCGCTCCTCGGCGAATGACGGGCCAGCTCGTCGCGGCCCTGCTGGGGCTGTCCACACAGGCCCTGCCGCCGGTGCCCGGCCTCCTCGCGCTCGACGGCGATGACCTGGCCCCCGGGCGGGACCCGCACGTCGTCGTCATCCGGGCTCCCGGCCCGCACCACCTCGCCCGGCTCCAGCGGCTGCACGCGCGCTACCCCGACGCGGCGGCGGTGGCCCTGGTGGCGGAGGACGAGGTCGACGTCCTGCGCGCCCTGCGCTACACGCCCGGCATCCCGTCCGACCTGTCGGTGCTGGCGCCCACCGCCGACGTCGCGACGGCCGTGGCCGAGGCCGCCCGCCGCACCGCGCTGCGCCGCCAGCACCGGGTCGTCACCGCCGCCGTGCACGAGCGGATGCCCGGTCGGCGTCCCGACGCGCGGGGGACGATGAGGTCGATCGGCGCCGCCCTGGACCACGCACCGATCGGCGTGATGCTGGCGTCGCTCGCCGGCGAGGCGCTCGAGTGGAACGCGCGCGCCGCCGCGGTCCTCGGCCTCACCCCGGCGGACCACGGCGTCGCGGTCTCTCGCCTGTTCGGCGCGCCGGAGCAGGTGGACGAGGCGATCGCGCGCTCCACCACCGAGTCCGGGTTCGGCCACACCGTGACGGCCGTCGCGGCGCGGCGTCGTGAGGTGGTCGTGGAGGTGGCCGCGGCCGCGAACGAGCTCGAGGACGGGCGGCGGACGGTCCTCCTGCTGCTCGTGGACGTCACCGGACGGCGCACGGCCGAGGCGGCCCGGGACGCGCTGCAGACCCGTCTGGCGATCGTGCGGCGCTCGCAGGACTTCCTGCTGCGCGCCTGGGAGGTGCTGGCCGCGGCGACCGACTACGCCGACAACCTCGTCCAGCTCGCCCGCGTCGCGGTCCCCGCCCTCGGGGACCTGTGCGTGATCGACGTGCTCGAGGACGGCCGGCTGCGGCGCCGGGCCGCGGAGCACGCCGACCCGGCCAAGCAGCCGCTCGTGGACCGGCTGCGCCAGTACGGCCCCAACCCCGGGGGCCCGCACCCGATCGCCGAGGCCGCCCGCAGCGGCGGGACGCAGTGGAGCGCCCACCTCACCGAGGAGGTGCTCCGCGCGTCGACCGCCGGGGACGCGCACTACCGCCTGGTCCAGGAGCTCGACTTCCGTGGCTTCATCTCGGTCCCGCTGCGCGCCGAGGGGCAGCTGCTCGGCATCCTCACCGTCGTCGCGTGCGGCGAGCGCCGGTTCGAGTGGGACGACGTGATCCTGGTCGAGGAGGTGGCGGAGCGGTTGGCGCTCGTCGTGGCCAAGGCCCGCCGTTTCGACCGCCAGTACGAGATCGCGGTGGCCCTCCAGCGCAGCATGCTCACGGCGCTCCCGGACCTCGCCCCCTGGCAGGCCGCGGCCCGCTACCTGCCCGCCGCGGGTGACGCCCAGGTGGGGGGCGACTGGTACGACGCGTTCCCCACCTCGTCCGGGCGCCCGGTCGTCGTGGTGGGCGACGTCGTCGGGCACGACCTCGACGCCGCCGCAGCGATGGGCCAGCTGCGCAGCGCCGTGCGGGCCCTCGCCTGGTCCGGCCCGCCCGGCCCCGCCGACCTGCTCACGCGACTCGAGGCCGTGACCTTCGGCCTGGAGGTCACCGACTTCGCGACAGTGGTGTGCGCGGTCCTGGAGCACGACGGGACGGCCGCGACCGTGCGGTGGTCGAGCGCCGGGCACCCGCCCCCCGTCGTCGTCCACGCGGACGGCCGTGCCGAGCCGCTCTCCGGCGTCAACGACCCCGTGCTCGGGGTGACCGTCGGGACCGCGCGCCGCGACCACACGACCCCCCTACCGCCGGGGTCGACGCTCGTGCTCTACACGGACGGGCTCGTGGAGCGGCGCACCCAACCGACCGCGGACGGGATCGCCCGGCTGGTCGAGGAGGCCGCCGCCCTGGCCCGCGAGCCCGTCGAGGCGATGTGCGACACGCTCCTCGCGCGACTCGCCGAGGGCGCCGAGGACGACGTCGCGCTCCTCGTCGTCCGGGCCCCGGAGGACGTCCCGCAGGACCCCGCGCAGCCCTCCCCGGCGCGCTGAGGACCGGGCCCGCGGCGCCCAGGTCACTACGCGCGGGTCGCCCCGCCGCCGTGCTCCTGCGCGGCGGCGGCCTCCCCGAGGATCCGCTGGAGGTAGGCGTACGTGAGGTCCCCCAACGCCTCCTCGTGCTCGCCCTCGTAGGCGTCGGCGAGGTTGTGCACCGAGTCGCGCGCGGTGAACACCCAGACCTCGGAGGTCTCCGGCGGCAGGTACGGCGGGATGGCGAGCAGGAGCCGGGTGCCGATGCCCTTGCCCTGGAGGTCCGGCACGACGGCGAGCCGGCCCAGCGTCGCCTTGGTCCCCTCGACCTCGACGCGGATCGAGCCGACGAGCCGGGCGCCCACCCACGCCCCGAGCGTGACGACGTCGGTGCGCGCCAGGTCCGTGCGCAGCTCCTCGAGGGTTTGGGTGAGCGGCGGGATGAACGGGTCGCGGTACTGCTGGGCCTCGCTCACGAACGCCGCGCGGCGCACCGTGAGGAGCTCCCCCGCCTCGTCCTCGTCGACGACGTCGATCCTCACCTCGGGCGCGTCCACCGGCTGCATGGGCGCCATCGTGGCATCCGTCCGCGCGCGCCCGCGACCGACGCTCCGGCCCGTGGACGCGCGGGGGCGGGCTGGGGTTCGCGCGCCGCGGGTCAGCGCTCGCGGGGGACGTACTCGAGGCCGATGGTGTGCGCCACGGCGTGCAGCTCGGCCTCGAAGTAGGGCTCGACGTCCGTGAACATGAACTCCAGGTGCCCCAGCACCTCGAGCGCGATCACGCTGTACAGCCGCACCCACGCGTGCGCGAAGACCCACACCGCGCCGTCGGGCACGTCGCCCTTCGCGAGCCGGCGCAGCCCGGCGAGCTGCTCGACGACCTCGCCCGGGAGGTGCTCGGCGTCGGGCAGCTCGAACGGCTGCTGCTGCCAGAGGTCGACGAACAGGTCGAGGAAGAGTCGCGCGAAGAGCTTGCTGTGGTCGCAGTCGTCGGACCAGTCCGGTCCGTGCCCGGGCGCGGAGTGGAACCCGACCGGGCCGGGACCCTTGGACCGGAACAGCAGCCCGAACTCGGCCGGGTGGTCCACCGCCCAGTCGCGGAAGGCGCGCACCGCCACGTGCATGCGCTCCGACAGGTCCGGGCCCGTCCCGGCGAGCGCGGCGTCGATGTGCCGCCCCACCTCGTCGACGTAGTCCCGGCACATCGCGGCCGTGAGCTCGGCCAGGCTGTCGAAGTAGCGGTAGAGCCCGGGTGCGGTCATGCCCATCTCGCGGGCGATGCCGCGCAGGCTCAGCTCGGCGCCCCCCGACGCCACCAGCTGGCGGCGCGCGACCGTCTTGATCTCGGCCTCCGTGGCGGCCCGCTGGCGGTCGCGGCGCGACTCCGTCGTCGTCGTCATGAGCCCTCCTCGGCCACTCGTGGAGCGGCCCGGCGGGCCGCGGGCCGCTCGCCCCGCGAGATCAGGGACGAACGCTGTTGACGCGCGCTAACGGGGTGTGCTCCAGTGTACGGCGTTAGCGAACACCGTTCACCACCGCTATCGATCGTCACAGCAGCCTACCCGGAGGCGTCAGATGTTCATGCGACTCGGCCGACTCGTCCACCACCGTCGCCGCCTCGTCATCGCGGCGGCCCTGCTCTTCGCCGCCCTGGCCGCCGTGCTCGGCCCGGCCGTCCAGGACGAGGTCAGCTCCGGCGGGTTCGTGGACCCCGACGCCGAGTCCGCCCGCGCGGCCGCCGTCCTCGAGGAGGCGTTCGGCCCGCGGACGGACGACGTCGTCGCGGTCTGGCGCCACCCGACCCTGGACGCCGACGACCCCGCCTTCGGCGCCGCGCTCGCGACGGTGCTCGCCGACGTGCCGGCCGATGAGGTGGAGCGGATCGTCCACCCGTGGCTCCCCGGGCTCCCCGACGACGTCCGCGCCGGCCTCGTGGGCGCCGACGGCCGGAGCGCGATGGCGGCGATCGCGCTGGCGGGCGACGACGACGACGCCCGCGCCGGGTCGTACGAGCGGGTGCGGGACACGCTCGTCGCCCCGGCGCCGTTCACCACGCACCTGGCGGGCTCCCAGCCCGTCCTGCTCGAGCTCCAGGAGCGTGCCGAGCGCGACATCGCCCGCGCGGAGATGCTGGCGATGCCGGTGCTCCTCGTGCTCCTCGTCGTCATCTTCGGCAGCCTGGCGGCGGCGGCCCTGCCGGTCGTCATCGGGGTCGTCGCGATCGTCGGCAGCATGCTCGTCCTGCGGGGCGTGACAGCCGTGACGGACGTCTCGCCGTTCGCGCTCAACGTCGCCACCATCCTCGGGCTCGGGCTCGCGATCGACTACTCGCTCTTCGTGGTCTCCCGGTTCCGGGAGGAGGTCGCCCGGGCCGGCGTGCACGGCGACGGCTCCCCGGACGTCGCCGTCGCCGTCCGCCGGACCGTCGCCACCGCCGGGCGCACGGTCGCCTTCTCCGGGCTCACCGTCGCCATCGCGTTCTGCGGGCTGCTGTTCTTCCCCCAGATGTTCATGCGCTCGATGGGCCTCGGCGGCATCGCGGTGGTCGTCGTCGACGTCGTGCTGGCCCTGACCCTGCTGCCCGCGCTGCTCGCGTGGCTCGGCCCCCGCGTCGACGCGGGCCGCCTCCCGGCGGGGCTGACCAGGCGTCTGCACCGCAGTCACGGCGACCCCGGCGAGGGCGGGTGGGCGCGCCTGGCCCGCGGCGTGCTGGCCCGCCCGGTCCCTGTCGTCGTCGGCGCGACGACGCTCCTCGCCCTGGTCGCCCTGCCCGCGACGCACCTCGTGGCCGGCGAGACGGACGTCCGCGACCTGCCCACCGGCTCGACCGCGCGCCAGGACGCCGAGGTCCTGGGCGACCTCTTCCCGGCCGCCGCCGCGACGACCGTCGACGTCGTCGTGGTCGGCGAGGTGGAGCCCGGCGACCTCGCGGCGTACGTGGCGTCGCTGCGCGACCTGCCCGGCGCGGCAGCCGTCGAGGCGGCCGCCGCGACCGAGGGCGTCACCCACATCCGCGTGCGCACCGACGGCGGTACCGAGGACGCCCGGACCCGGACGCTCGTGGCCGACCTGCGCGACGACGAGCACGCGGGTGCCGGGACGGGGCTCGGGCCGGGCGTCGAGGTGCTGGTCGGCGGCGGCGCGACCGCCGGCATGGACGCCGTGGCCGCGATCACGCGCGTGCTCCCGTGGACCCTGCTGTTCGTGGCGGGTGTCACGATGCTGCTGCTGTTCCTCGCGCTGCGGTCGGTGGTGCTGCCGCTCAAGGCCGTGGTGATGAACGCGCTCTCCCTCGCCGCCACCGTCGGTCTCGTCACCTGGGGGTTCGTCGAGGGCCACCTGGCCGGCCCGCTCGGGTTCACCGGGGCCGGCCGGGTGGAGGCGGCCAACCTCGTGCTCATCGGCCTGATCGCCCTCGGCCTGGCCATGGACTACGAGCTGTTCCTGCTCAGCCGCGTCCGCGAGGAGCACCTGCGCGGGGCCGACGACACGACGGCCATCGCCGTCGGTCTGCAGCGCTCGGGCCGGACCATCACCTCGGCGGCCCTGCTGCTGGTGGTGGTGCTGCTCGCGATGGTGACGAGCGGCGTGACGTTCCTCAAGACGATCGGCCTCGGCCTGGCCTTCGCGGTCGCGCTGGACGCCACCGTGGTCCGAGCGCTCCTCGTGCCCGCGACGATGCGGCTGCTCGGCCGGGCCAACTGGTGGCTGCCGGGGCCGCTGGCCCGGGTGCACGCGCGGCTGGGCTTCGAGGAGTCGGGTGCCGACGGGTCGCCGGACGGGCCGGAGGCGCTGCCCGACGCCGACCGGCGCGAGCTCGTCGGGGCGCGCTGAGAC
>JAEZAR010000055.1 GCA_023430425.1 Actinomycetes bacterium
GTTGCGACCCACCAGGCCCACGGCGATTGCGGTGAATCCGAGTCCGGGCGGGGTTGCACTGTGCCGGCCATGAAGCCCGAGGGATTCTCCGGCACCTGCGATGCCAGCGAGGGCGCCTGACAGCGCCATCGCGAGGGTCACAGTCAGGCCCCAGTTGATGCCGCCATAGCGAGCCGCACCAGTGGAGAGACCGACAGTTCGAATCTTGTAGCCGATCACCGTGTGGAAAAGTACATACCAGATGATGATGGCGACGACGAACGCGATGATGATGCCGAGATGAAGCCTGGTGCGCTCGAGAAGGATCGGGAGTCGCGCGCTCTCGAGCACCTTGTTGGTTCCCTGAATCTGGGGATCGACGGGAAGCCAGTCCGAGCGCTTCTGGATCAGGTAGGTGATCAGCCTGAACGCCAGATAGTTCAACATGATGGTGGTGATGACTTCGTGGGCGCCGGTCACCGCCCGGAGAAATCCCGGGATGGCACCCCAGATACCGCCGGCAATGATCGCGGCCAGCATGGCCAACACGATCTGAACTGGACCAGGCAGATGCCAGTCACTGGCCCCGATCAGGGCGGCAGCAAAGCCTCCCATCACCAGTTGCCCCTCGATGCCGATGTTGAACATGCCGGCCCGGGCGGCGACGGCAAACGCAAGTCCACCCAACAGCAGTGGTGCGGCGTAGACGAGCGTTTCAGCCCGACCTCGACGTGATCCCAACGCACCTTCGGCCAGCGCCTTGTAGGCGACCCAGGGGTCGTGTCCAGAGGCGAGGATCACGATGGCGCCAACGAGGAGGGCAGCAACGATTGCCAGGATCGAGCCAACCACCATCAGGATGGAACTGCTTGCTCGACTGCTCATGCCGCGCTCCCGCTGATGACTTTCTGCTGCTCACGACCACCCATCAGCAGGCCAAGTTCTGACCGGTTGGCCTGCTCGCCGGGCATATCCCCAACGATTCTGCCCTCCCACAGCACCACAATCCGGTCACTCAGGTCCAGCACTTCATCGAGGTCGAACGAGAGCATCAGGACCGCCTTGCCTTCGTCGCGGGCCTCGACCAGGCTGCGATGGACGAATTCGATCGCTCCCACATCAAGGCCGCGAGTCGGCTGGATTGCCAGCACGACATCGGGGTTGCGATGGAGCTCTCGGGCAATGATCAGCTTCTGCTGATTGCCGCCGGACAGAGATCGGGCAGGCGTGGTTGGCGATGGAGCGCGGACATCAAATTTCTGCATAAGTGACTGGGTCAGGCGCCTGATCCACGCCGAGTTGATGATGCCATTCCGGACGAAGCCTGGTTGTTCGGTGTTGCCGATAAGGACGTTCTCCCAGAGCGGAAAATCGAGCACGAGACCGCGACCGTGCCGATCTTCCGGAATATAGGCAACGCCAGCGTTCCGAAAGCCGGATGCATGCTGCCCAGTGACATCGCGGCCTTCAATCGTCACGGTGCCGCCGTCCGGTTTGCGCAGACCAGAGAGGACTTCGACCAGTTCGGTTTGACCGTTGCCTTCGACACCACAGACGCCAAGGATTTCGCCTCGGCGAAGGTCGATTTGCTCGATGTCGAGCGTGGTGTTCCCGTGCACCCCCTTGCAGTGGAGATTCCGGCCCTGAAGGATGACCGCACCCGGACGTGCAGGCGGCCGATCGACTCGGAGCAGCACCTCGCGACCCACCATCAGGTCAGCCAGTTCCTGGGGGGTCGTCTCGCTGGTGACGCGGGTGCCGATCGTTTTGCCGCGACGAATTACCGTGACCCGGTCACTGACATTGATAACTTCACGCAGCTTGTGCGTGATGAAGATGATGGTGCCACCGTCGGCTTTCAGACGGCGAAGGATGACATAGAGGTCTTCGACTTCCTGCGGAGTCAGGAGCGCAGTCGGTTCGTCGAGGATGAGGATGCGACTGCCCTGATACAACGCCCGAAGGATCTCGACGCGCTGCTGCATGCCCACCGGCAAGTCGGCGACTTTCGCATCGGGATCGACGTCGAGACCGTAAGAGGTCGCCAGTTCGCGGACTCGCTGAGCCGCTGCTGGCCGATCGACGAAGGGCGCAGGTCCTTCATTACCGAGGATCACGTTTTCGGTAACGGTGAAGCGCGGGATGAGCATGAAGTGCTGATGCACCATGCCCAATCCGGCTTTCACGGCATCACGCGTGTTGTGGAAATGGACAGGAACGCCGTTGATCTCGATTTCGCCTTCGTCGGGGTGGTAGAGGCCGAACAGAAGGTTCATGAGGGTCGACTTGCCGGCACCGTTCTCACCCAGGAGGGCGTGGATTTGTCCCTGCGCCACCGTGAGGTTCACCCCATCGTTGGCCACAACACCGGGAAAGCGTTTGACCACGTCGCGCATGACCACGGCTGGGGGCCGCAGGGTTGTGGATGAAGTGTCCGGCATGTTCCGGTTGTCCTGTGATGGCGGCGGAGGAATCGATCGATTCCCCCGCCGCCAGTGACATCAGCCAGCTGCCAGATCAGGAGGCTGGAGAGGCTTCAGGGGAGGCGGTCGACTCGAGTACGACCGGCACGAAGGCGGCGAACGTCTCGTCATCGTACGGGACGACGATGGTGCCGTCGATGACTGCCTGCTTGTAGGTTTCCACAACGTCGGCATAGGACGGATCGATGACGTCGCTGATGCCAAGGAGGTCGGTGCCGCCATCAGCAAGGCCAAGGTCGAAGATTCCGCCGACGAAGTCGCCATCGACAACGTGCTGGATGCCCTTGAACACGGCTT
>JAEZAR010000389.1 GCA_023430425.1 Actinomycetes bacterium
GGACGGGCACGTCGAACTTCGGGTCGTGGGTGAGCACGCAGATCGCGGTCCGCGCGTCGATCAGACCGTGGTCGGCCTGCGCGGCGAGATAACGGTGCGGCCAGTCGACCACGACCTCCTCGGCGGCGGGGAAGCGCGCCTCGGTGGCCTCGGCGCGGGCCCGGGCGAGTGCGACGTCGTCGTCGTGCGCGCTGGTCATGCCTGCGAGCGTAGGCCCGGGGGAGCCGGTGAGGCACCGGTCCGCCGACCCCGCACGGCGAGGGTCGCCGTCGACCGCGCGCGGCAGGGTCGCCGTCGACCGCGGCGAGGGTCGCCGTCGACCGGACCGGCGCGCGGACGTCGGTAGCCTTGGGGCGTGCAGATCTCCGAGGAGTCCCCCGTCGCCGACGCCGTCGGCGGCCCGTCCGTCCAGGGCGGTCCGCCCGAGCCGGGTCACCGGTACACGGCCGCGCTCGCCGGCCGCATCGAGCAGGCCTGGCAGGACCGGTGGGAGGAGGAGGGCACGTTCCACACGCCCAACCCGTCGGGCCGGCTCACGGACGGTGACGGGCGGCACGCGGACCCCGAGGCGCCGACGTTCTTCGTCATGGACATGTTCCCCTACCCCTCGGGTGCGGGGCTGCACGTGGGGCACCCCCTCGGCTACATCGCCACCGACGTCGTCGGCCGGTACCGGCGCATGCGCGGGGAGAACGTGCTGCACGCCCTCGGGTACGACGCCTTCGGGCTGCCCGCCGAGCAGTACGCGGTGCAGACGGGCCAGCACCCGCGCAAGACGACCGAGGAGAACATCGCCACGATGCGGCGCCAGCTGCGCCGGCTCGGGCTCGCGCACGACCCCCGTCGCTCGTTCGCGACCACGGACCCCGAGTACGTCCGGTGGACGCAGTGGATCTTCCTGCAGGTCTTCGACGCCTGGTACGACCCGGACGCCCCGCGCCCGGACGGCGGCCGGGGCCGGGCGCGCCACGTCGACGAGCTGGTGGCCGAGTACGAGGCGGGCACGCGCCCCCTGCCCGAGCCGTGGGCCGGCCGCTCCTGGGCCGACCTGGACGCCGTCGAGCGCCGCCGGGTCGTCGACGAGCGCCGCCTGGCCTACGTCTCCGAGACGCCGGTCAACTGGTGCCCGGGGCTGGGGACGGTCCTCGCGAACGAGGAGGTCACCGCCGAGGGGCGGTCCGAGCGCGGCAACTTCCCCGTGTTCAAGCGGAACCTGCGGCAGTGGAACATGCGGATCACCGCCTACGCGGACCGGCTGGTCGACGACCTCGACCTCATCGACTGGCCCGAGAAGGTGCGCCTGATGCAGCGCAACTGGATCGGCCGGTCCGAGGGCGCGATGGTGACGTTCGAGGTCATCGGGGGCGAGGAGATCGAGGTCTTCACCACCCGGCCCGACACGCTGTTCGGTGCGACGTTCATGGTGGTGGCTCCCGAGCACCCGCTGCTGGACGAGGTGCCGATGCACTGGCCGGACGGCACGCACGGGGCGTGGACCGGTGGCCACAAGAGCCCGACCGCCGCGGTCGCCGCCTACCGGGCCGAGACGGCGCGCAAGACGGCCGTCGAGCGCCAGGCCGACGCCGGTCGCAAGACCGGGGTCTTCACCGGCCACGTCGCCATCAACCCGGTCAACGGCGAGATGATCCCGGTGTTCACGGCCGACTACGTGCTCTGGGGCTACGGGACCGGCGCGATCATGGCGGTGCCGGGCGGCGACCAGCGCGACTTCGACTTCGCGGTCGCGTACGAGCTGCCCGTGATCCACACCGTCGCCCCGCCGGAGGACTTCGCCGGGGGCGCCTGGGCGGGCGACGGCACGGTGATCAACTCTGCGGGGGACGGCATCTCGCTCGACGGGATGGACGTGCCGACGGCCAAGGCGGCCATCACGGCCTGGCTGGAGGAGCGCGGCGTCGGGACCGGGACCGTCACCTACCGGCTTCGCGACTGGCTGTTCAGCCGGCAGCGCTACTGGGGCGAGCCGTTCCCGATCGTCTACGACGAGCACGACCTGCCGGTCGCCCTGCCGCCCGAGGCGCTGCCCGTGGACCTGCCGGACGTGCCCGACTACTCCCCGCGCACCTTCGACCCCGACGACGTGCACTCCACGCCCGAGCCGCCGCTGGGGCGCAACGAGGACTGGGTGAACGTCACCCTCGACCTGGGTGACGGGCCCCGCACCTACCGGCGGGACACGAACACCATGCCCAACTGGGCCGGGTCGTGCTGGTACTACCTCAACTACCTGGACCCGGGGCTCCGCGACGTCGTCGTGGACCGGGACCTCGAGCGCTACTGGCTGGGCCCCGAGCACAACGTGCTGGCCGGGTCCACGGGAGGGGTGGACCTGTACGTCGGCGGCGTCGAGCACGCCGTCCTGCACCTGCTGTACGCGCGCTTCTGGCACAAGGTCCTGTACGACCTGGGGCACGTCAGCGGCGCGGAGCCGTTCCGGCGTCTGTTCAACCAGGGCTACATCCAGGCGTTCGCCTACCGCGACGACCGCGGGCAGCCGGTGCCGGCCGCCGAGGTGGTGGAGGACCCGTCGTCGGCGACGGGCTTCGCCTGGCAGGGCGCCCCGGTCACCCAGGAGTACGGCAAGATCGGCAAGTCACTGAAGAACATGGTGACGCCCGACGAGATGTACGAGGCCTACGGCGCCGACACGTTCCGGGTGTACGAGATGTCGATGGGTCCCCTCGACCTGTCGCGCCCGTGGGAGACGCGCGCGGTCGTCGGGTCGCAGCGGTTCCTGCAGCGGCTGTGGCGGAACGTCGTCGACGAGGAGACCGGCGAGGTCACCGTGACCGACGACCCGCCCGGCCTGGAGACGCTGCGCGTCCTGCACCGGACCATCCACGAGGTCACCACCGAGATGGACGCGATGCGGTTCAACACCGCGATCGCCCGGCTGATCGTGCTGAACAACCACCTCACGTCGCTCGACCGCGTCCCGCGAGCGGTGGCGGAGCCGCTGGTGCTCATGACGGCGCCGTTCGCGCCGCACCTCGCCGAGGAGCTGTGGTCGCGGCTGGGGCACGCCCGCAGCCTGCTGCGCGAGCCGTACCCGGTCGCGGATCCCGTGCACCTCGTCGTGGAGTCGGTCACGTGCGTCGTGCAGGTCCAGGGCAAGGTCCGCGACAAGCTGGAGGTGTCGCCGGAGGCGACCGAGGAGGAGCTGCGGGAGGCCGCGCTCGCCTCGGAGCGCGTGCAGCGGGCCCTGGCCGGCCGCGAGGTGCGCACGGTCGTGGTCCGGCCGCCGCGCCTGGTCAACGTGGTGCCGGCCTGACGTGGCCGCGTCCGCGGGCCCGGCCGGTGGGCCCCACCCCCACGTCCGCGGCGGCGTCGCCGTCGTGACGGACTCGACCGCGTCCCTGCCGGCCCGCCTGGTGGAGGCGGCGGGAGTCGTCGTCGTGCCCCTGGACGTCGTGATCGACGGGGTCGCCCACCGCGAGGGCGTGGACGTCACGACGGAGCAGATCGTCGACGCCCTGCGCTCCGGCGCCTCGGTGCGCACCGCCCACCCCGGGCCCGAGGCGTTCTCGCGCGTCTACGCACGGGTCGCCGCCCGGGGTGCGGCCGAGATCGTCTCGGTGCACCTGTCCGGCGAGCTCTCCGGGACGGTGACGTCGGCACAGCTGGCGGCGCAGACGGCGGGGGTGCCCGTGCACGTGGTCGACTCGCGGACGGTCGGGATGGGCCTCGGGCTCGCGGCGCTGGGCGCCGCGCGGGCCGCCCGCGCCGCGCAGGCCACGAC
>JAEZAR010000394.1 GCA_023430425.1 Actinomycetes bacterium
GTTCTCCTGCGCGCTCGCCCGACCGTCGTACGTGGCGTACCCGCCCGGCAGGACCGCCGTGAGGCGCGTCCCGCGCGCGTCCCAGGTCCCCGGCGTCCCGGCCAGGACGGTCCCGTGCACCGTCCAGGCGCGGCCGTCGTCGCTCGTCGCGTACGCGGTGGTCATCCGGTCCTGGGCGTCGGGGTCCGCCAGGGGGTGGTGGCACAGCCACGCGTGCCAGCGCCGGCCGTCGTGGCGGACCACGGGGTCCTTGACCGTCGTGGCGGGACCGCCGGGGAGCACGAGGGCGAGCTCGGCGTCCGCGAGCCCTTCGGGCTCGCGCGCCTCGAGCAGGCCGACGGACCAGACGCCCGTGACGGGGTCGCTGCCGCACACGTACAGGCGCCACCCGCCGCCCGGGTCACGCACCAGGGCGGGCCGCTCGACCATCGCGAAGCCCCACCGCTCCTTGTCCAGCTCCACGACGGTCTCGAACCGCGCGCCGTCCGCGGACCGCGCCAGCACGTTGCGGTCCTCGGCGAAGGAGGTCCGCCGGCGGTAGGCGAGGACGACGGTGCCGTCGTCGTCCAGCGCCGCGCTGGGCGCCCCGGCCCACCGCTGCGGGCCCGCACCGGGCGCCGGCACCGCCACGTGGGCGGGCGCGGAGCCGGGGAGCGGCACGTGCCGGGGGAGGTCGGTGAGGGCCGGCGCGCTCGGCGCGACGGTCGCTGCGTCGGGGGTCATGCCGCGATCGTCGGACGGCCGGGTGGTGCCGACCACTGGCACTGATGACCAGTATCGGGAAGAATCTGCCATCGTGCTCGGAACGGACGGCGCGACCCCGGCGCTGCGCAGCGTCGCGGTCGTCGTCGGCGGCCGCGTGGCGGCGTTCGAGCTCGGGATCCTCTGCCAGGTCTTCGGCCTCGACCGCTCGGACGAGGGGCTGCCGCGGTTCGACTTCGCGCTCTGCGCGAGCACCCCCGGGCCGGTGCCGACGACGTCGGGGTTCCCCGTCGTCGTCGGGCACGGCCTGGACCGTGTGGCCGGGGCGGACCTCGTCGCCGTCCCCGCGTGGCCGGACCTGGACTCGCCCGTCCCGCCGGCCGTGCTCGACGCCGTGCGGGCCGCCGTCGGGCGGGGCGCACGCGTCCTGAGCATCTGCACCGGCGCGTACCTCCTGGCGGCGGCGGGGCTGCTGGACGGCCGGCGGGCGGCCACCCACTGGCAGTACGCCGAGCGCCTCGCCCGGACGTACCCGCGGGTGCGCGTCGATGCCGACGTCCTCTACGTCGAGGACGGCCCGATCGTCACCAGCGCCGGCGCGGCCGCCGGGATCGACGCGGCCCTGCACGTCCTGCGCCGGTCGCACGGGACGGCCGTCGCCACGGCGGTCGCGCGACGGATGGTGGTGCCGCCTCAGCGCTCCGGTGGCCAGGCGCAGTACGTCGAGACGCCGCTGGCGGTGGCCACCCGGCCCGCCAGCGGGGCGATGGCGGAGGTGCTCGACTGGGCCGCCGCCCACCTCGACGAGGCGCTCCCCGTCGCCGTGCTCGCGGCGCGCGCCCACGCCGCCCCGCGCACCTTCGCCCGCAGGTTCGTCGAGGTCACGGGGACGACGCCCCACCGGTGGCTCCTGGACCGCCGCCTCGAGCTGGCCGAGCGCCTGCTCGAGACCACCGACCTGCCGGTGGAGGCCGTGGCCCACCGGTGCGGCTTCGGCGGCGCGGACACCCTGCGGCACCACTTCGCGGCGCGCCGGGGCACCTCGCCGACGGCGTACCGGCAGATGTTCCGCGGTCTCGCCGGGGCACCCCCCGACGACGCCCGCTGAGCCGCCCGCGTCAGCCCATCTCGACGCGCTCGTTCTCCCCGCCCTCGTACCGCTGACCCGTGACCTTGGCCTTCGCGAACGAGATGAGCGTGGCGATCCGGCCGGGCGTGTCCCAGTACTCGGCGGAGTCCGCCACGACCTTCAGCAGGACGACCCCGTCGTCGTCGGGCCCCTCGGGGAACCACGCCTCGACGACCTGGTTCCACAGCTCGCGCTTGCGCTCCCCGTCGTCCACGACGACGGCCGTCCCGGTCAGGGAGACCCACGTCGTCGCCGAGCCGACGGTGACGTTCACCTGCGGGTTGCCGGCGATGTTGGCGACCTTGCGGGAGTCGCGCTCGGCGAAGAACCACAGGTCCCCGTCGAACTCGGTCTCCTGGAGCGCCATCGGGCGGGACAGGAGGGTGCCGTCCGCCCCGATGGACGTGAGCATGGCGATGCGGTGGCCCTTGATCAGCTCCGCCACCGTGCGGGTGCCCTCGTCGAGCGGCTCGTCCTGAGCGGTCACGGCGTCGTTCCTCTCGTCCCGGGTCCTGCGGTCCCTGCCATCCTCCGCGCGGTCCGCCGGTCCCGCGACCGGGCTCCGCGGCAGGCGGGAGCCCGGGCGGTCAGGGCCCGACGACCGGCGTCCACTCCCGCACCGCGAGGACCTCCACCCCGGGCGTCGACCGGTAGTACGGGTCGGTGGCGAGGACCTCCTCGGCGGCCGCGAGGTCGCCGTCGACGAGGATCAGGGCGCCGGAGTCGTCGGCCCACGGACCGGCTGCGAGGACGACGCCGCGCGCGTGCAGGTCGGCGAGGAGCGCGCGGTGCGCGGGCCGCTCGGCGAGACGCTCGGGCGTGGGGGACAGGGCGAGCTCGATGGCGATCATCCGGCGACGCTAGCCGCGCGCGGCGGCGGACGCGTCCCGGTCCACCGGCCAAGCGGCCCACACCGCGACCCGCGGAGGGCCACGCTGGAGCCATGGGCGGCGACGATGCGCGGCGCGATCCGGTGACCCTCACCTTCCACGGCGGTGCGGGCTGCGTCACCGGCTCCCGCTTCCTCCTCGAGCACGCCGGGCGGCGCGTCCTCGTCGACTGCGGGCTCTACCAGGGCCAGCGGGAGCTGCGCCGGCGCAACTGGGCCCCGTTCCCGGTGCCGCCGGGGTCGATCGGTGACGTGGTGCTCACGCACTGCCACCTCGACCACTGCGGTTACCTGCCGGCCCTGGTCCGCGACGGGTTCCCGGGGCCGGTGTGGTGCACGGAGGGCACGGCGGCGCTCGCGCACATCGTGCTCGAGGACTCCGGCTACCTCAACGAGCGCGACGCCGCGCAGGCCCGGGCCGGGGGCTGGTCGAAGCACGAGGTGCCGCTCCCGCTCTACACGGCCGCCGACGCCGCCCGGACCGCGCGCCGGTTCCGGCGCCTCGACGTCGGCGCCCCGGCCGACCTGGGCGGCGGGGTCCACGTGACGGCGTCCCGGGCGGGTCACGTGCTGGGCTCGGCGAGCCTGCTCGTGGAGATCGGGGGCGCGCGCGTGCTGTTCTCGGGCGACCTGGGCCGCACGACCCACCCCGTCCTGCGCCCCCGGGAGGACCCGCCGGCCGCCGCGACCGTCGTCGTCGAGTCGACCTACGGCGACCGGGAGCACCCCGAGCCGGCCGGCCCGCCGCACGAGGCGCTCGCCTCGGCGATCCGGCGCACCGTCGAGCGTGGCGGCTCGGTGCTGGTCCCCGCGTTCGCCGTGGACCGCACGGAGCTCGTCCTGCACGCGCTGTCCGGCATGGTGGCGGCGGGTCGCATCCCGCCCGTGCCGGTGCACGTCGACAGCCCGATGGCGCTGGAGGCGCTGGCCGTGTACCGCCGCCCGTCCCAGCGGACGGAGCTGCGCGAGGACGTCGACCCGGAGCTCGTGCACCTGCCGCTCCTGCGCGCCGCGCGGACGCCGGAGCAGTCCATGGCCCTCAACGCCCCGCACGTGCCCTCGGTCGTCATCTCGGCGTCGGGCATGGCGACGGGTGGCCGCGTGGTGCACCACCTGCGGCACATGCTCCCGGACCGGCGCAACACGGTGGTCCTCACCGGGTACCAGGCGCCGGGGACCCGCGGGCGTGCGCTGCTCGACGGCGCCCGGGAGCTGAAGATCCACGGCCGGTACGTGCCCGTCGAGGCCGAGGTGGTCGCCGACGACGAGTTCTCCGTGCACGCCGACGCGAGCGAGCTGCTCGACTGGCTCGGCGCGCTGCCGGCGCCGCCGGAGGTCGTCTACGTGGTCCACGGGGAGGAGCCCGCGTCGCGGGCGCTCGCCGCGCGGATCCGCGACGAGCTCGGCTGCACCGCCGTCGTCCCCGCGCTGGACGAGCGCGTCCGCCTTCGCTGACCGGCGGCGGCGGGCGGGGCACCCACCCCCGCCAGGAACGCCGGCCGGGGCTGTGGTAGACCCGCAGGCATGACCGACGACGCTCCCGCTCCCGCGCCCGTGCCCGAGGTGCTGCCCGCCGACCCGCCCGCGGCGGAGGCCTCGCCCTTCGAGGCGGCGGTGCTGCGCGTGCGGGCCGGCGCGGACGCGGTGGGCGAGGCGCGCAACCTCTACGCGGCCCTCGACGACACGGAGCTTCTCGGCCTCCTCGACGGGGACCTGCCCTTCTGGGACGGGATGCGCGACATGCTCGCCGAGGGCTACAACGTGCGTCCCTACCCCATGGGCGCCGTGCCGAGGCTCGGCATCCCCGGGCTGCTGTTCGTCGACGGCCCGCGCGGCTGCGTGGCGGGGCGCGGCACCGCGTTCCCCGTGTCGATGGCGCGCGGGGCGACGTGGGACGTGGCGCTGGAGGAGCGCATCGGCCGGGCGATCGGGACCGAGGTCCGCGCGCAGGGCGGCAACCTCTTCGGCGGTGTGTGCCTCAACCTCCCGCGCCACCCCGCGTGGGGGCGCGCGCAGGAGACCTACGGCGAGGAGCCGGTGATCCTGGGCGAGATGGCGGCCGCGCTCGTGCGTGGGACCACCCCGCACGCGATGCCCTGCGTGAAGCACTTCGCCCTGAACTCGATGGAGAACGCCCGGTTCACGGTCGACGTGCAGGTCGACGAGGACACGCTCCACGAGCTCTACCTGCCGCACTTCCGGCGCGCCCTCGAGGCCGGTGCCGCCGCGGTGATGAGCGCCTACAACTCCGTCAACGGCGAGTGGGCCGGGCAGAACGCGTACCTGCTGACCCAGGTGCTGCGCGAGGACTGGGGCTTCGAGGGCACCGTGATCACCGACTTCATCTGGGGGATGCGCGACGGGACGGCGGCGCTGCGCGCCGGCCTCGACGTGGAGGCGCCGTTCGCCCAGCAGCGGGCGACCCACCTCGCCGCGGACCTGGCGGCGGGCCGCGCCCGGTGGGACGACGTCGAGCGCGCCGCCCTGCGCACCCTGGCCGGCCAGCTTCGCCACCACGCGGACCGCACAGGACCCGAGCCCGGCCCGGAGGTCATGGCGTGCGACGAGCACCGGGCGCTCGCGCGCGAGGCGGCGGCGCAGGCCATGGTGCTCCTGCGCAACGAGCCCGTCGAGGGTCGTCCGCTGCTGCCCCTCGACCCGGCGGCGCTGGACCGGGTGGCCGTCGTCGGGCGCCTCGCCGACCAGCCGAGCACGGGGGACCGCGGGTCCTCCGACG
>JAEZAR010000033.1 GCA_023430425.1 Actinomycetes bacterium
TCGAGACCTTCGTGATCGGCTCGTCCAACCGGTTCGCCCACGCCGCCGCCGTCGCCGTGGCCGAAGCACCCGCGAAGGCGTACAACCCGCTGTTCATCTACGGCGACTCAGGGCTGGGCAAGACGCATCTGCTGCACGCGATCGGGCACTACGCCCAGAACCTCTACCCCAGCGTGCGCGTGCGGTACGTGAACTCCGAGGAGTTCACGAACGACTTCATCAACTCCATCAGCGAGGGCAAGGCGGGCGCGTTCCAGCGTCGGTACCGCGAGGTCGACGTCCTGCTGATCGACGACATCCAGTTCCTGCAGGGCAAGGAACAGACGATGGAGGAGTTCTTCCACACGTTCAACACGCTGCACAACGCGAACAAGCAGGTCGTCATCACCTCCGACGTGCCGCCCAAGCAGCTCGCCGGCTTCGAGGACCGGATGCGCTCCCGCTTCGAGTGGGGCCTCATCACGGACATCCAGCCGCCGGACCTCGAGACCCGGATCGCGATCCTGCGCAAGAAGGCCGCGAACGAGAAGCTGCAGGCGCCGGACGACGTCCTGGGCTACATCGCCTCGAAGATCTCGACGAACATCCGCGAGCTCGAGGGTGCGCTGATCCGCGTGACCGCGTTCGCGAACCTCAACCGGCAGCAGGTCGACCTCGCGCTCGCCGAGATCGTCCTCAAGGACCTCATCACCGACGACGACACCGCGGAGATCACGGCGGCGACGATCATCACGCAGACCGCGAACTACTTCGGCCTCACCATCGACGACCTGTGCGGCTCCTCCCGCTCGCGCGTGCTGGTGACCGCGCGGCAGATCGCGATGTACCTGTGCCGAGAGCTCACCGACATGTCCCTGCCCAAGATCGGGCAGCAGTTCGGCGGCCGCGACCACACCACCGTCATGCACGCGAATCGCAAGATCCGCGAGCTGATGGCGGAAAGGCGCTCCATCTACAACCAGGTCACCGAGCTGACCAACCGCATCAAGCAGCAGCACCGCGGCTGAACGGCCCGAACGGCACCGCACGCCGGGCTCTTCCTCGGACCGTTCCGACGGCGATCCCCAAGGCTCTTTCATCCGATTGTCACGGAAAGGGCCGCGCCTTGTTCACACCTGTGGACATCTCTGTGGACGCCCGTGGACGACACGCGGGGGCGATGTGGACACGTTCCGTCGCGCCGGTGGACGCAGGGTGAACTCCGGACCACCGTCCACGGCGACGACGCCCTGTCGACATCGTCGTCGACAGCACGTGCACATGGCACCCAGCCCGGTGACCTGCACGGACGTCACCCATCCACACTGTGCACACCCCCGATGACGATGACGACTTCTTGTTCTCTGAAGGATCCACACACCTTCATCAGCCCGGCGCGCCGGCATCCCGTCCGTCCGTCCGACGGACCCGCCCGCGCCCCCGGAGGTCGTCGCCCGGTCCCCGTGCGGTCCCCGTGCGGACGGTGTCCGTGCGTCTGACCTCTCGCGTACTGTTCGCTCTGTACTCCCCGCAGGTCCCACCGCTGGCGCGCCGTCGCGCCCGCAGCACTCGCCGGAAGGATGAGGCATGAGGTTCCGGGTCGACCGTGACGTGCTGGCCGAGGCTGTGACCTGGACGGCCCGCTCGCTGCCCACCCGGCCGCCGGTGCCCGTCCTGGCCGGCGTGCGCATCGACGTGGAGGACGCGGGCGTCGTCCAGCTCTCCAGCTTCGACTACGAGGTCTCCGCCCGGTCGGAGATCGCGGCGGACGTGAGCGAGAAGGGCACGGTCCTCGTCTCCGGCCGGCTGCTCGCCGAGATCTCCCGCGCGCTGCCCGCCAAGCCGGTCGACGTCGCGCTGGACGGCACGAAGGTGACGGTCACCTGCGGGGCCAGCCGGTTCACCCTGCTCACGATGCCCGTCGAGGACTACCCTGCCCTGCCCGCCATGCCCGACGAGATCGGCACGGTTCCTGGGGACCAGCTCGCCGAGGCGGTCACCCAGGTGACCGTCGCGGCCAGCCGCGACGACACGCTCCCGCTGCTGACCGGCGTCCGCATGGAGATCGAGGGCGAGACCATGACGCTCCTCGCCACCGACCGGTACCGCCTCGCGCTGCGCGAGCTGACGTGGACGCCGGCCCGGCCGGACGTCTCGCAGGTCGCCCTCGTCCGCGCCCGCACCCTGTCCGACGCCGCCCGCTCGCTCGGCGGCTCCGACCAGGTCACCATCGCGCTGTCGACCGGAGCGGGCGTCGACCTCATCGGGTTCGAGGCCGGCGGCCGCCACACGACGTCGCTGCTCGTGGACGGGGACTACCCGGCGGTGCGCCGGCTCTTCCCGGACGAGACCCCCATCCACGCCGTCGTCGAGCTCGCCGCGCTCACGGAGGCCGCGCGCCGCGTCTCGCTGGTCGCCGAGCGGAACACGCCGATCCGCCTCGCCTTCTCCGAGGGCCAGGTCGTGCTCGACGCCGGGCAGGGCGACGACGCGCAGGCGTCCGAGGCCCTCGAGGCCACGCTGGTCGGCGAGGACATCACCGTGGCGTTCAACCCCCAGTACCTCCTCGACGGGCTCGGCGCACTCTCCACCCCGTTCGTGCGGATGTCCTTCACGCACCCCAACAAGCCCGTGGAGTTCACCGGACAGGCGAGCCTGGACGGCGACGACGACCAGAGCTACCGCTACCTGTTGGTGCCCATCCGCTTCGCGAGCTGAGATGGTGCCCATGCACATCGGGATCGTGGGCCTGGGCAGGATGGGTGCGAACATGCGCGCGCGGCTGCGCGAGCAGGGGCTGGAGGTCACCGGCTTCGACCGGCACCCGGACGTGAGCGACGTCGCGGACCTGTCCGCGCTCGTCGCGGCGCTCCCCGCGGAGCGGCGGGTGGTGTGGGTGATGGTGCCGGCCGGCGGTCCGACCCGCGCGGTCGTCCAGGAGCTCGCCGGGCTGCTGGGTGCGGGCGACGTCGTGGTGGAGGGTGGCAACTCCCACTACACCGACGACCTCGAGCACGCGCGCGTGCTCGGCGAGCGCGGCATCCGCTACGTCGACGTCGGCGTCTCCGGCGGCGTGTGGGGGCGCGAGAACGGGTACGGCCTCATGGCCGGGGGCGACGTCGCCGACATCGAGCTGCTCATGCCGGTGTTCGACGCGCTGCGCCCGGACGGACCCCGCGAGGAGGGCTTCGTGCACGCGGGGTCGGTGGGGGCGGGCCACTTCGCCAAGATGGTGCACAACGGCATCGAGTACGGACTCATGCAGGCGTACGCCGAGGGGTACGAGCTCCTCTCGGCGTCGGACCTGGTCCAGGACGTGCCGGGGACGCTCAAGGCGTGGTCGCGCGGCACGGTCGTCCGGTCGTGGCTGCTCGACCTCCTGGTCACGGCGCTGGAGACCGACCCGCAGCTCGGGTCGATCGACGACTGGGTCGAGGACTCCGGCGAAGGGCGGTGGACGGTCGACGAGGCGATCGACCGCGCCGTCCCGCTGCCGGTGATCTCCGCTGCGCTGTTCGCGCGCTTCTCGTCGCGCCAGGTCGACTCCCCGGCCATGAAGGCGGTGGCCGCGCTGCGGCAGCAGTTCGGCGGGCACGCCGTGCGGCCCGCGACCGGCGGGTCGGGCGCCCCGGGAGAGCCGCCGGCCGGCGGCTC
>JAEZAR010000116.1 GCA_023430425.1 Actinomycetes bacterium
GTCCAGCCCGGCCAGGACCGACCCGTACGACGCGCCGCGCGGCCAGGCCACCCCGAGGGCCGTGGCCCGGCGGCGCAGGCGCGTGACGTCGCGGGCCTCGGCGGGCGGCAGGGTCCGCAGGACCCCGACGCCGGCGTCGAGCATCAGCCCCGCGGCGGCCATCCCGGTGAGCAGCGAGATCTGGGCGTTGTGGTCCTCGACCGGCAGCGACGCGCGGTACTCCAGGCGCCATCCCCGACCCGGCGCGTCCACCACCTCCTGCTCGGGCCGGGCGAGGGACACCCCGCCGCGGGCCTGCTCGAGACGCGCACGGAGGGTGCCGATCTCCGCCAGGAGCGCGGCCAGGTCGTCGGCGTCGCCGCCGGCCTCCAGCTCGCGCTGCACCTCGGCGTAGGCCAGGCGCGCGCGGCTCCGCACGCGCGCCCGGCGGACGAGCACGTCCCGCAGGTCACCGTCGGCGTCGAGCCCGAGCTCCCAGACCACGGCGGGGCGGTCGACGTCGGGCAGCAGGGACCCGGTCCCCTCCCCCAGCACCGGCGGGTGCAGCGGGACCCGCACGTCCGGGCAGTACACGGTCGTCACCCTCTCGTGCGCGGCCCGGTCGAGCGCGCCCCCAGGACGCACGAGGGCCCCGACGTCGGCGATCGCGTAGCGGACGCGGTAGCCGTCCCGGGTGCGCTCCAGGTGCACCGCCTGGTCCAGGTCCATCGAGCCGGGCGGGTCGATCGTGACGAAGGGCAGGTGGGTCAGGTCCGCACGGTCTGCCGCGTGGGCGTCGGACACAGCGGCTGCCTCGGCCTCCGCCTCGGGCGCGAACGACTCGGGGAGCTCGTGCTCCGCGCGGATGGCGTCGAAGGCCGCGCGCAGGGCGGCCCCGGCTCCGTCCCGGGAGCGGACACGTCGTCGGGGGGTCGGCACCGGGGAACCCTACGGCGGCTCAGACCAGCCGCCGCGACCGCGGCGTCGCGACCCGCAGCCACCGGAACCCGTACCCGTCCAGCGCCACCTCGGCGCTCCCGTCCTCGGCGACGTCGACCTCGCTGTCGGCCAGCACGTCCACCAGCCGCACGGCGCCCTCGACGGGCACCGTCAACGGCACGGTCACCGGCTCAGCGGCGAGGTTGTGCACCGTGACGATGCTGGCGTCGTCGACCGAGCTGCACAGTGCGATCACGGCGGCGTGGGGCTGCTCGAGCACGTTCAGCTCCGTCCAGCCGAGCTCCGGGCACTCGCGGTACCGCGTGGCGAGCGTCGCGATGAAGGACATCAGGGAGTCCGGGTCCCGGCGCTGGTCCGCGACGTTGACGTGCTCGGGGGCGAACCCACCGGTCGGCAACGGACGGACGAGGTCGTCGGGCTCCGCGGTGGAGAAGCCGGCGGACGCCCCCGCCGACCACTGCATGGGCGTCCGGACCGCCTGGCGGCCCGGTACGTCGAGGTTCTCCCCCATGCCGATCTCCTCGCCGTAGAACAGCGCCGGGGTGCCGGGGAGCGAGAAGAGCAGGGAGTAGACCAGGCGCACCCGGCGCGGGTCGCCGCCCAGCATCGGCGGCAGCCGGCGCCGCAGGCCGCGGCCGAAGATCTGCATGTCCTCCTCGGGGCCGAAGGCGTCGAAGACCTCCTGGCGCTCGTCGTCGCTGAGCTTGTCCAGCGTCAGCTCGTCGTGGTTGCGCACGAACGTCGCCCACTGGCAGTCCGGGGGGATCGGCGGCCGCGCCTCCAGCGCCTCGACGAGCGGGCCCGCGTCCTGGCGGGCGAGCGCGAGGTACATCTTCTGCATCGCGACGAAGTCGAAGATCATGTGCAGCTCGTCGCCCTGCCCGTCGCCGAGGAACTGCACGGCGTCCTCGTAGGGCAGGTTCACCTCGCCGAGCATGACGGCCGAGCCGTGGCGGCGGGTGAGGAAGGCGCGCACCTGGCGCAGGAACGCGTGCGGGTCGCCCATCGCCTCGACGTCGTCCTCGGCCATGCCCAGGGTCTCGATGAAGAACGGGACCGCATCGACGCGGAAGCCGTCGATGCCCAGCTCGAGCCAGAAGCCGACGACCTTGGCGAGCTCGTCGCGCACCCGGGGGTTGGCCGTGTTCAGGTCGGGCTGGTGCGGGTAGAAGCGGTGCAGGTACCACTCCTTGGTCCGCTTGTCGTACTCCCAGATGGACTCCTGCTTGCCGGGGAAGACGACCTCGGACGACGTGTCCGGCGGCTCGTCGGCGCGCCAGACGTAGAAGTCGCGGTACGGGCTGTCCTTGGAGGAGCGCGCGGACACGAACCACGGGTGCTGGTCGGAGGTGTGGTTGACGACGAGGTCGACGATGACGCGCATGCCCCGGTCGTGGGCTGTCCGGACGATCTCGACGAAGTCGCCGAACGTGCCGAGCCGCTCGTCGATGCCGTAGTGCTCGGTGATGTCGTAGCCGTCGTCGAGGTTCGCCGTCGGGTAGAAGGGCATCAGCCACAGGCACGTCACGCCGAGCTGGGCGAGGTGGTCGATGCGCTGCGCGAGACCCTGCAGGTCGCCGACGCCGTCGCCGTCCCAGTCCATGAACGTCTCGACGTCCAGGCAGTAGATGACGGCGTTCTTCCACCAGAGGTCGCTCGTGTCGGTGATCTTCACCCGTCCGCCCCCCGTCCGTCGGCGCCGGCCGGTGTGGTCGTGCCCCCGCGCACCTGCGGGAGGACGTGCTCGGCGAACGCGTCCACGAAGGCGTCCTGCTCCTGACCGACGTGGTGCACGTAGATCTCGTCGAAGCCCAGGTCGGCGAGGTGCGCCAGGTAGTCCGCGTGCCGCCCCAGGTCGGCCGAGATCACCACCGACCGCGCGACGTCCTCGGGTCGCACGTGCGTGGCGGCCACGTCGAAGTGCTCCGGCGTGGCCAGGTCCCAGCACACCGGGGGCGGGAAGACGTTGCTGCGCCACTGGTCCCAGGCGATCCGCTCCGCCTCGGCCTGGTCGGGCGCCCATGAGACGTGCACCTGGACGGCCCGCGGCCCGCGGCCCCCGGCGGACGCGTACGCGTCGAGGAGCTCTCGCAGGACGTCGTCCGGCTGGTTGATCGTGATCAGGCCGTCCGCCCAGGTCGCCCCGCGCGCGGCGGTGGCGGCGGTGACCGCCGGCGCGACGAGGGCGGGCGGCTCCTCGGGCAGCGTCCACACACGGGCCCGGTCCACGGTGACCAGCCCGTGATGGGTGACCTCCTGCCCGGCCAGGAGCCGGCGGATGACGTCCACGCACTCCACCAGGCGGTCGTCGCGGAGGTCCTTGACCGGCCAGGCGTCGCCGGTGACGTGCTCGTTGGCGTTCTCCCCCGAGCCCAGCGCCACCCAGAACCGCCCCGGGAACATCGCGGCCAGGGTCGCGGTCGCCTGCGCGACGATCGCCGGGTGGTACCGCTGGCCCGGGGCGTTGACGACGCCCATCCGCAGCGACGTCGTCGCGAGCGCCGCGCCCAGCCACGACCACGCGAACCCGGAGTGGCCCTGGCGGGCGCTCCAGGGTGCGAGGTGGTCCGAGCACATGGCGGCGTCGAACCCCGCCTGCTCGGCCCGCTGGACCGCGCGCAGCAGCGCGGCCGGGTGCACCTGCTCGTGGGACGCGTGGTATCCGATGATCGTCACCCGTCCTGTCTACCGTCGAGTCCCAACGGCTGCCCGTCGAGCCGGCCAGGGCGGGCCGAACCGCGTCCCGGGGCCACCGGCCATGGCCCGCACGCCCGGGGCCCGCGATACTTTCCCCGGCGCCCCCGCGCGCCCCGACGCACCGACAGGAGACCCGCATGGACAAGCTGTCGCTGGTGGCGCTCGCCCGCACCGAGCTCGACGCCGCACGCCGCGCCTCGGCGGGGCGCAGCGCGAAGACGGTGCACGGGGGGCACGAGAAGGTGCTCCGCCAGACGGTGATCGCCCTGGTCGCGGGGCGCTCGACCGACCAGTGGGAGAACCCCGGCGAGGCGACCGTGCAGGTGGTGGCCGGACGCGTCCAGGTCGTCTCCGACCGCGCCGCATGGGACGGCGCGCCCGGCGACCTCATCGTCGTGCCGCGGGAGCGTGCCGCGATCCGCGCCGTCGAGGACAGCGTGGTGCTCCTCACGGTCGCCAAGCTGCCCTGAGGCCACGGCCCGCGCCCGCTCGGGCCGGCTCTGCTGCGGCGGACGCAGGCCCGGGCCGGTGCGCGGCGCCGCGCGCGAGCCGGTGTGCGGGTCCCGCGCGCCGGTGCAAGACTCGCCCGGGATGACCGACACCACCACGAGCCAACGCCCCCACGTCGCCGCGCGCCTCGAGGACCGCCTCCACGGCGTCGTCGGCAGATGGCTGGCGCGCCGCGGCTGGGAGCCCCGGGTCGAGCCCTACACCGGCTACGCCGGGGCCGGGTGGGTCCGCGTGATGGCCCGGGCGGTGCTCGCGCCCCCCGGGACGACGACGGCCGAGGTCGCCGAGCGGGACCGCGCCTCGGCGGAGCGGGCCGTCCGCGGCTGGCGGAGCTTCCTCACGGCGCCCGTCCCGCACGCGGCCGTCCGGGTGGAGGTGGGCGGACGCGTGCACGAGGTCCGGGCGGACCGCGGCGGGTACGTGGACGCGGTCCTCGACGCCGACCTCGAGCCCGGCTGGCGCGAGGTGCGTGTCGGGCTCGGCGGGGCCACCGCGACCGCCGCGGTGCTCGTCGTCCCCCCCGGGCCCGGGACGGCGCTGGTCAGCGACGTCGACGATACGGTCATGGTCACCGCGCTCCCCCGGCCCCTGCTCGCGGCGTGGAACAGCCTGGTGCTGCACGAGCACGCCCGCCGGGTCGTCCCGGGCATGGCCGCGCTGTACCGGCGCTGGCACGCCGCGAACCCCGGCACGCCGACGTTCTACCTGTCCACCGGCGCGTGGAACGTCGCGCCGGCGCTGCGCCGCTTCCTCGAGCGGCACGCCTACCCGGCCGGGCCCCTGCTCCTGACCGACTGGGGCCCCACCAATACGGGCTGGTTCCGCAGCGGCACGGCGCACAAGCTGCGCACCCTGCGGCGCCTGCTCGCCGAGTTCCCCGAGCTCCGCTGGGTGCTCGTCGGGGACGACGGGCAGCACGACCCGCAGATCTACGGCGAGATCGCCGCGGAGCACCCGGACCGGGTCCACGTCGTCGCCATCCGTCGGCTGACGCCCGCCGAGCAGGTGCTCGCGCACGGCACCCCCGGCCCCGCCGACGACGACGCCGCGTCGGCCCGGCCCACGGGCCCCGCCCGCGTGACGGGCGAGGACGGCAACGCCCTGGCCCTCGCCCTCATCGACGCCGGGCTGCTCTGAGGGCGGGCGCCGGTCGCACCCGTCAGGGACCGTGCGTCGCGGCGGCGACCGCTGCGACGAGGGCGTCCACGTCGTCCGTCTCCGTGTCGAAGGCGCACATGAGGCGCACCATCCCGGGGCGCCCCTCCCAGTCGTAGAACCAGTAGTCCTCGCGGACGCGGTCGGCGACGCCCGGGGGCAGGACCGCGAACACCGCGTTCGCCTCGACCGGGAGGGCGATCTCGACGCCGGGCACCTGGGCGAGGGCGCCGGCCAGGCGCGCTGCCATCGCGTTGGCGTGCCGCGCGGACCGGAGCCAGAGGTCGCCGTCCAGCAGCGCCAGGAGCTGCGCGGAGACGAACCGCATCTTCGACGAGAGCTGCATCCCGGTCTTGCGCAGGTAGCGCAGCCCGTCGACGGCCGCCGGGTCGAGGACGACCACCGCCTCCGCCGCGAGCGCCCCGTTCTTCGTCCCGCCCAGGCTGACGACGTCCACGCCGACGTCCGTCGTGAAGGCGGCAAGGGGCAGGCCCAGGTGCGCGGCCGCGTTCGCGATGCGCGCCCCGTCGACGTGCACCCGCAGGCCCAGCGCGTGCGCGGTCTCGCAGATGGCCCCGAGCTCGTCGGGCGTGTAGCACGTGCCCACCTCGGTCGACTGCGTCACGGACACGACGCCGGGCTGCGCGCGGTGCTCGTCCCCCCGGCCGCCCGCGCGCCGGCGGACGAGGTCCGGGGTGAGCTTGCCGTCCGTCGTCGGGACGGTGAGCAGCTTGAGCCCGCCGACCCGCTCGGGTGCGGCGTTCTCGTCGGTGTTGATGTGCGCCCACTCCGTGCAGATCACGGCCCCCCACCGCGGGACCATCGACTGGAGGGCCAGGACGTTCGCGCCGGTGCCGTTGAAGACGGGGTAGGCCTCGACCGGACGACCGAAGTGCTCGGCGAGGACCTCCTGCAGGCGGGCCGTGTACGCGTCCCCGCCGTAGGAGGTCTGGTGACCGCCGTTGGCCGCGGCGAGGGCTGCGAGCACCTCCGGGTGGGCACCGGCGTAGTTGTCCGAGCCGAAGTCGCGCCGCCCCGGGTCGTGGAGGCGCACGGCGGCGTGCTGGGTCGTCGTCACCGGGTGATCCTCTCACCGCCCGGGGACCCCCGGGTGGCCTCAGGCCGTTGCGGCCCGGGCCTCCAGCAGCTCCTCGAGCACGGTGATCTCGACCCGCTGCGCGTCGACGACCGCCTGGGCGAGCCGGCGCACCTCGGGCCGCTCCGCGAGGTCCAGCGCCGCCTCGGCCATCTCGACCCCGCCGCGGTGGTGCTCGATCATCAGCTCGAGGAAGAGACGTTCGGCGGCGACGCCCTCCGCGGCGCCGAGGGCGGCGAGGTCGGCCTCGGTCGCCATCCCGGGCATCGCGTCCGCGTCCCCGGCGTCGCCGTGGCCGTGCTCCGTCATCCACGCCATCGGTGGCCCCGCCGCGGCCTGCGGCAGGCCCCACACCGCGAGCCACCCGAACATCTGGCCCTGCTGCTGCTGCTGGGTCAGCTCGATGTCGAGGGCGACCTGGCGCAGCTCCGGGTCGTCCGAGCGCTCCCGGACCAGGACCGACATCTCCACGGCCTGGGCGTGGTGGGCCTGCATCGACCGGGCGAACCCGACGTCCGCCGAGCCCTCGGCCGGCAGGCGGGGCCGGCCGACGGAGGCGCCGAGCAGCAGCCCGACGGCGAGCCCGGCCGCCACCGCCACCACGGCGACCGCGACGACGACGCTGCGCCGCATCACGCACCGACGCCGCCGGAGCAGGAGGCGCCGGGCTCGGGGGTCTGGGGACCCTGGAGGTACCGGACGAGGAACGGCTCGAGCCGGTCGTCGTCGACGCCGGTGAGCTCCACCTGCACGCCCCACGCGCTCGCCACCACGGGCGCCGTGAGGCCGTCGAAGGGGCTGACGAGGAGGTAGGAGTGCCGCCCCGCCAGCTCGCGCAGCGCGTCGACGTCCGCGGGCGCGAGGTCGGGGTCGTAGGTCAGCCACACCGCGCCGTGCTCCAAGGAGTGCACGGCGTGCTCCTCCACGACCGGCTCGGTGTAGAAGCCGCAGTTCTGCCACGTCGGGTGGTGGTCGCCGCCCACGGGCGGCTCGGGCGTGTACGTGACGTCGTCGGGCGTGTGCGTGGCGCCGAGGTCCGTGAACTGCCGCTCACCCTCGATCGGAGCGGCCGCCGCGGCCTGGGCCGCGGACTGGCGGCGCTCGGCCCCGATGACGACGATGGCCGTCGGGACGACGAGGGCCAGGGCGATGCCGATAGCGACGGCGAGCACGACCCGGTTGCGGCGCCGCTCCGCCGCGCGCTGCGCCTCCTGGAGGGCGGCCAGCCGCTCCCGACGCTCCTGACGTGCCGACGCACCCACGACCGCTCCCCTCCGGGGCCCCTGCGGACCGCGGGCGCGGCGACCGGGACCTAGGTCCCCGATGATACGTGAAGCGTCAACTACCTCGACGGCTCGACCACTACCCCGCGTCGCGGCGCTCGGCGATGAGCCGGCGCTGCCGTTCGAGGACCGCGCGGAACAGCTCCTCGGTGTCGTGCTCGGCCATGTCGACGAAGCGCCCGCCGTGGGCGGTCGCCCCGCGCAGCGACTCGTGGCGCAGCACCTCCACGACGACGGGGACGGCGCGTCGGGCGGCCGGGTACTCCCCCACGAGCAGGGTCCCGACGTCGACGGCCTCGTCCGCACGGAAGCGCAGGCCGTGCGCCGACAGGTCCAGCACCGCGACCAGGAGCGGTGCGGCGAACGGGACCGGGGCCCCGTCCACGACGCTCGCGCTGAACTCCATCGACTCGCTGACCGGGACGCGCACGGCCTGCCGCTTCTGCTCGACGGCGCGCGTGCGCAGGTGCACCAGCTCGATCCGCTGCCGGGCGCTCACGGCGACGACGGCGTCCACGGTCACCTCGCCCCGCAGGGGGTTGGCCACGACGACCACCACCGGGTCACCCGGCCAGAGCGAGCCACCGGTGTAGCGCGGGGCCTCGACGACGAGCAGGTCGTCGGCGTGCTCGCGGACGTGGCCCGCGGTGATCAGCTCGCCGCCGTCGCCGTGCACCCGGCACGGGTCGAGCTCGAAACCCACCGCCGCTCCCGTCCACCGGCGGGGACGCACCGACCCCGCACCCGTCGTCCAGCACCCGCTGCCCGGCACCCGCCCGACGCCGTCCCTGCACCCACCGACGCGCGCGCCGCGCGCCGGTGAGCGGGTCGTCGCCGGACCCTACCCTCCTGATCGGCAGGCGAGCGCCTCAGTCATGGCTCGCGGGCTCGTTCTCACCCGCTGCGACCCTGGCGAGGACGAAGAGCAGGTCGGACAGGCGGTTCACGTACCCGGTGAGCTCGGCACTGACGGCGTGACCGGCCGCGGCCAGGGCGACCACGCGCCGCTCGGCCCTGCGCACCACGGCCCGGGCGTGGTCGATGGCCGCGGACGCCGTCGTCGTCCCCGGGACGAGGAACACGGGCCGCAGCGGGCGCGCCGCGACGTGCGCGTCGATGGTGCGCTCGACGTCGGCCACCATCTCGGCCGTCACGAGCGACACCCCGGGCCGCAGCCGGTCCCGGTGGGCCGGGTTCGTGGCGAGGTCCGCGGCGACGACGAAGAGCTCCCGCTGGCGGCGCAGGAGCTCCTCCGCCAGCTCAGCCGTCTCAGCCCCCTCGTCGGGGCCGGCGGTGCCGGCAGAACCGGCCCGGGGCGACGCCGCGGCCGCGCAGGCGGCCCGCGCCACCCCGAGCACGGCCACGGCCTCGTCCAGGTCCCCGCACGCCGCCATGAGCGGGTCGGCCTTGGAGACCCGACCGCCCAGGAAGAGCCCGGTCGTGCCGTCGTCGCCCGCACGCGTGTAGACCCGCATCTGCTCCGCCCGCCGTCCCCTCGTCGCTGCTCGTCGGCCCCTGCGGCGCCGGGCCGGTCGTCCGGCCGGCATCGTCCCGACCGCCGCCGTCCGCACACTAGGCCGACGCGGCGGCCGGCGTGCAACCCTGCCCACCCGGGAGGACGTCGGGGGTGCCCGCGGGGCGTCCGGGGGTAGTACGGTGAGCGCGCCGCGCCGGGTCCGCCCGGCACGGCAGGTCATGGCCCGCAGCCAGGGGAAGCCGGTCGAAGTCCGGCGCTGACCCGCAACCGTAGGCCGGGAGCACCTTCGCTCCCGGCGAGCCGGAGCACCTGGGGTGGGTCGAGAGGCTCCTACCGTCGAGGAATGCGGGACGGAGCCCGGGTCGTCGGCACCCGCAGGGGCGCGGCGGTGCCGGGTCCGTTCACGGACCCTCAGAAAGAGGCACCGTGCCCAGCTCCACCACCCGGCCCCGGCCGGCACTCGTCACACCCGCCCCACGACCGCACCGGCGTCCCGTCCGCCGCAGGCTCGGCCTCGCGCTCGTGGCGCTGGGCGCCGCGCTGCCGGGCGCCGCGCTGCCGGTCGCCG
>JAEZAR010000149.1 GCA_023430425.1 Actinomycetes bacterium
ACGGTGGCCCGCCCGTCCGCTGCCCCCACCGCGACCGTGCCGGCCTCGCCCGACGAGGGCGGCCCCAGCCGGTCGCCGAGCTCGAGCGCGATGCGCTGCGCGCCCTTGCGACCGATCCCCGGGACCCGCTGGAGCGCCGCGAGGTCCTCGGTCGCCACGGCTCGGCGCAGCGCGTCCGGCGAGTGCACGGCCAGCATCGCGAGGGCGAGCCGGGGGCCGATGCCGCTCACGGTCTGGACCGTCTCGAAGACGTCGCGCTCGTCGGCGTCCGCGAACCCGAACAGGGTGAGGGCGTCCTCGCGCACGACGAGGGACGTGGCCAGCTGCGCCTCCGCGCCGGCCCGCAGACCCGCGAGGGTCGTCGGCGTCGCGTAGGCGAGGAGGCCGACGCCCCCCACCTCGACCACGACCGCGTCGAGCCGCACCTCGAGGACCCGGCCCCGCACCGACGCGATCACGCGCGCCCCCTCCCGGAAGGAACGTCGCAGCGCCGCGTGGGCGACCGCTGCACGAACAGGTGTACGAGCCGAACCGTACCCGACCGGCCCGACAGGTTCAGCGAGCCGCGCGGCGCGCCGCCGCCTCGGCCTGCGCCCAGGCGACCTGGGCCGAGGTGCGGCCTGCGCGCACCGCCGGCACCGCCGGCACCGTCGCCACCGTCGGCCCAGGAGTCACCGTCGGCCCAGGAGCCACCGCCCCTCCGGCAGCGGTCGAGAGTCCCGACGCGGCAGGGGCGAGCGCGCCGGGCAACGGTCGCCACAGGTGGCAGACCGCCAGCGCCAGCGCGTCCGCGGCGTCCGCGGGAGTCGGGGCCGCGGGGAGCGCGAGGATCCGGGTGACCATCGCCTGGACCTGCGCCTTCGGCGCACGGCCGTTGCCCGTCACCGCGGCCTTGACCTCGCTCGGCGTGTGGAGCGCGACGGGGATCGCGCGGCGGGCGGCAGCCAGCATCACGACCCCGGAGACCTGGGCGGTCCCCATGACCGTGCGCAGGTTGTGCTGCGCGAAGACCTGCTCGACCGCGACCGCGTCCGGCCGGTGGCGGTCCAGCCACGCCTCGACCTCGGCGGCGACGACCGCGAGGCGACGCTCGGGGGGGAGGTCCGGGGCGGACCGTGCGACGCCGACCTCGACCAGCACGGCGCGCCGGCCGGGCGCCGAGTCGACGACGCCCAGACCGCACCGGGTCAGGCCGGGGTCGACTCCGAGCACGCGCACGCGCCCAGTCTCAGCGGCAGCCGGCCTCCGGACGTGGACCGACACACCTCCCCGCCGTGGAGAGCTGCGGGCACCGAACCTTCCACGTGGACGCTCGTGGGCCCGGAGCCTTCCACCGTGGGCGGTGGAGGGGACGCGAGGTCAGGCCTCCTCGTCGAGGGCCGCCATCACCTCGTCGGAGGCGTCGAAGTTGGCGTAGACGTTCTGCACGTCGTCGCTGTCCTCCAGCGCGTCGATGAGCCGCATGATCCGCCGTGCACCCTCGATGTCGACCTCCACCTGGGTGGCCGGGACGAACTGGGCCTCCGCGGAGTCGTAGTCGATGCCGGCGTCCTGCAGCGCCGTGCGGACGGCGACGACGTCGCTCGCCTCGCTCAGCACCTCGAACGCGTCGCCGAGGTCGTTGACCTCCTCCGCGCCCGCGTCGAGGACCGCGACGAGCACGTCGTCCTCGGTGAGACCGTCGGACTTCGGCACGAGCACGACGCCGCGGCGGGTGAAGAGGTAGGAGACCGAGCCGGGGTCCGCCATCGTGCCGCCGTTGCGCGTGAAGGCGACCCGCACGTCGGACGCCGCACGGTTGCGGTTGTCGGTGAGGCACTCGACGAGCACCGCGATGCCGCCGGGGCCGTAGCCCTCGTACATGATCGTGGCGTAGTCGGCGCCACCTGCCTCGGCGCCCGAGCCGCGCTTGACCGCACGGTCGATGTTGTCGTTCGGGACGGAGGACTTCTTCGCCTTCTGGATCGCGTCGAAGAGCGTGGGGTTGCCCGCCGGGTCGCCGCCGCCGACGCGGGCCGCCACCTCGATGTTCTTGATGAGCTTCGCGAACAGCTTGCCGCGACGCGCGTCGACGACCGCCTTCTTGTGCTTGGTCGTGGCCCACTTGGAGTGACCGGACATGGCGAGTGACCCCTCAACGGCTCTCGACGATGGTGACGAACAGGCGGTGCAGGCGCAGGTCCCCCGTGACCTCGGGGTGGAACGACGTGGCCAGCACGTCGCGCTCACGCACGGCGACGATCCTACCGGCCGCCCGATCGCCACCGACCCCGCGTCCCCCGCCGGCGGGGACGCGCGCGAGGACCTGCACCCCGGGTCCGGCCTCCTCCACCCAGGGGGCGCGGATGAAGACGGCGTGGACGGGGTCGTCCGCGCTGTCGGGCACCTGCTCGACCACGAGATCGGTCTCGAAGGAGTCGACCTGACGGCCGAACGCGTTGCGGCGCACCGTGACGTCGAGCCCGCCGAGAGTCCGCTGGTCGGCCGTCCCTCCGGTGATGCGGTCGGCGAGGAGGATCATCCCCGCGCACGAGCCGAACGCGGGCAGGCCGGCGGCGATGGCGGCGCGCAGCGGCTCGAAGAGCCCGAACGCCCGGAGCAGCTTGTCGATCGTCGTCGACTCCCCGCCGGGGATGACGATGCCGCCGACGGAGTCGAGCTCCTCGGGACGCCGCACGGGCACGCCGCGGGCCCCGACCGCCGCGAGGGCGTGCAGGTGCTCGCGGACGTCGCCCTGCAGCGCGAGCACTCCGATCGCCGTCACGGCGGGGAATCCTACGTGGTGACGGTCCGGACGCGGCGCGGCGCCCGCGACGGCGTCCAGGCGCGTGGCGCCCGGGG
>JAEZAR010000161.1 GCA_023430425.1 Actinomycetes bacterium
GCGCTGCCCGCGGTGGCCGCGGTGGGTGCGGTCGTCGTGCTGGGTGCGGACCTCGTCGCGCAGCACGCGCTCCCCGGCGTGGTCGTGCCGACAGGCGTCGTGACGGGTGCCGTGGGGGCCCCGTACCTGCTCTGGCTGCTCGCGCGGGGAGCCCGGTCATGACCACGGGTCCCGAGCACCGCGCTCCGTCCCTGTCCGCGCGCGGCCTGAGCGCCGGCTACCACGGCACGGTCGTCGTCGACGGGCTGGACCTGGCGCTCCCGCGTCGCGCCGTGACAGTGGTCGTGGGGGCGAACGCGTGCGGGAAGTCGACGCTGCTCAAGACGTTGGCGCGCGCCCTCCGCCCGCTGGGCGGGGCCGTGCTGCTCGACGGGGCGGACATCGCGACGGTCCCCGCGCGCCGCCTCGCCCGCTCGCTCGGCATGCTCCCGCAGGACCCCGTGGCGCCCGAGGGCCTCGGCGTCGCCGACCTGGTCGGACGGGGCCGGCACCCGCACCACGGCTGGTTCGGACGCTGGTCGGCCGACGACGACGCCGCGGTCGCGGAGGCGCTCGCCGCCACGGGCACGACCGACCTCGCCGACCGGCACGTCGACGAGCTCTCGGGCGGTCAGCGCCAGCGCGTCTGGATCGCGATGGCGCTCGCGCAGGACCCCGACGTGCTGCTCCTGGACGAGCCGACGACCTTCCTCGACCTGACCCACCAGCTCGAGGTGCTCGACCTGCTGCGCGAGCTCAACCGCACGCGCGGGACGACGGTGGTGATGGTCCTGCACGACCTCAACCTGGCGGCCCGCTACGCGGACCACCTGGTGGTGATGGCCGACGGGCGGGTGCTCGCGGAGGGCGCGCCCACCGACGTCATCACCCCTGACGTGCTCGCCGAGGCCTTCCGGCTGGACGCCCTGGTGGTGCCGGACCCGGTGACGGGGGCACCGATGATCGTGCCCCGCGGTGCGCGGACGAGCGTCCACCTGTCGGACGGTGCCCAGCATGTCAGGGCGCCGCAGTAAGGTGAGCCTTACCTAACTCACGTACACCGACACCTCGCTCCACGCTCCCCCGACCGTGCCGTGACCGCGGCCTTTCGAGAGGCTCACCATGCGACACCGCCCCGTGCCCGGCGCCACCCGGCTCCTCGCCCCGCTCGCCCTCGCCGTCCTCGCCCTCGCGGGCTGCGGCGCCGCGGCGGAGCCCGACGCCCCTGACGCGGGGCCCGCGACGACCGACGACGCGGCGGGCGGCGCGGCCGACGCGGCGTTCCCGGTGACGATCCAGCACGCCTTCGGCGAGACGGTGATCGAGGAGGAGCCGCTGCGCGTCGTGACGTGGGGCTGGGCGAGCGCCGACGCCGTGCTGGCCCTCGGCGTCGTGCCCGTCGCGATCCCGCACCAGGCCTACGGCGGGGACGAGGACGGCGTCCTACCCTGGATCGCGGACGCGCTCGACGAGCTCGGGGCGCCGACCCCCGTCGTGCTGCCCGACGCGGCCGAGGCGCCGGTGGAGGCGATCGCGGAGGCGGAGCCCGACCTCATCCTCGCGCACTACTCGGGCCTGACCGCGGAGGAGTACGAGCTGCTCAGCGCGATCGCGCCGACCGTGGCCTACCCCGATCAGGCCTGGGCGACCCCGTGGCGCGACGTCATCGAGATCACGGGACAGGCGCTGGGTCGCGCGGACCGCGCGAGCGAGGTGCTCGCCGGGATCGACGCGGCCGTCGCCGAGGCGGCCGAGGCCCACCCCGAGTTCGAGGGCGTGACCGTCGCGCAGGTCTGGGACACCGGCGACACCTTCTACGTCTACTCGCCCGCCGACCCACGGGTGGAGTTCACCGAGGACCTGGGCTTCACCACGTCGCCGGCGGTCACCGAGCTCGAGACGGACGAGGCGACCTTCTACTTCACGCTCAGCCACGAGCGGCTCGACGAGCTCACCTCCGACGTCCTCATCGCCTACGCCGACACCCAGGAGGCGCTCGACACCTTCCTGGCCTCGGCCCCGGCGGGCACCATGCCGCAGGTGCGCAGCGGTGCGGTCGCGGGGGTCGTGGGGCAGGACCTCATCGCCTCGGTCTCGCCGCCGACCGCCCTGTCGCTCACCTGGGGCCTGGACGAGTACGTCGCGGTGCTCGCCGAGGCGGTCGCCGGGCTCGGCTGACGGCCGGCCGCCCGGCCCGCCCGCCGGCGTGCCGACGCGCGCGATCGCTAATGCCTATGCACTCTGCTGTATAGTCATGCACATGACGATCCGGGTGGCGGTGGCCGGTGCCAGCGGCTACGCCGGGGGCGAGGTCCTCCGGCTGCTGCTGGCGCACCCCGCGGTCGAGGTCGGCGCCCTGACGGCGCACTCCAGCGCGGGCGACCCGCTCGGGCGGCACCACCCGCACCTGCGCCCGCTCGCGGACCGCGTCCTGACCCCCACCTCGCCCGAGGCGCTGGACGGGCACGACGTCGTCGTGCTCGCCCTCCCGCACGGTGCCTCCGGCGAGATCGCGGCGGCGCTGCCCGCCGACGTCCTCGTGCTCGACTGCGGCGCCGACCACCGCCTGGCCGACGCCGCCGCGTGGGAGCAGTTCTACGGCTCGCCGCACGCCGGCACCTGGCCCTACGGGCTGCCCGAGCTCGCCACGGCCGGGGGCGGCCGGCAGCGGAGCGTCCTCGCGGGCGCGCGCCGGGTCGCCG